>JADZEM010000157.1 GCA_020850535.1 Chloroflexota bacterium | reverse complement strand
GGCGCGCACCTACGCCGAGAGCATCCGGCTGCTGCGCGAGGGCGGCGATACCTGGTACCTGGCCACCCCCGTGGGTGGGCTGGCTGCGGTGGCCATGAGCGCCGGGCGTCCCGTGCAGGCGGCGCGCTTGATCGGCGCCGCCGGGGCCATGCGTGAGCGCAGCGGCGCGGCCCTGTGGCCCAAGGAGCGGGAGCGCTTTCTGCAAACTGAGCGCGACGCCCGGGCGGCCCTGGGCGACGCCACGTACCTGCGCGAGGTCGCGGCCGGGCGCGCCCTGCCGCTGGCCTCGGTCATCGCGGAGGCGATGGCGGTCGCCGAAGCCGCGCCGGAAGAGCCGGATGCGGGTGGCCTCACCCCCCGCGAACTGGACGTGCTGCGCCTGCTGGCGAAGGGGCTTTCCAACCCGGAGATTGCCGAAGCGCTCTACATTGGCCGGGGCACCGTGCGCACCCACGTCTCCAACATCCTGGGCAAACTCGGCGCGCGCACCCGCACCGAGGCGACGATGCTGGCGCGCGACCGCGAGCTGATTTGAGGCGCCGTCACGCCTGCGCGAAGAACATCCGCAAATCAGCGACCACGTCGTCGGGGACCTCAAGGGCGGCGAAGTGGCCACCGCGGGGGTATTCCGACCAGTGCACGATGTTCGCGTTGTCCCGTTCGGCAAATGCCCGGATCGTCTGGAAGTCGTCCTTGAAGACGGCGACACCGATCCGGCCCTGGCTGACTACCGGCTCGGCCCCCGCGCGCTGCTCCTCAAAGTGATACCGGGCAGCGGTTGCGTAGGTGTTGGTTAGCCAGTAGAGGCTGACCTGGGCGAGGACCTGCTCGGGCCGCACCAGGCTGGTCCCGTTGCCAAAGTTCTCGAACAGCTCGCTGTAGGCCAGCACGGCCACGGGAGAGTCCGCGAGCGCCGCTCCGATGGTCTGCGGCCGCGTTCCGTTCATCTGGTTGTACCCGCCGACGCTCTGGAACCACTGCAGATGCCCGAGCGCGGCGTACTCCTTCTCGCCAAACCCGTCCATCTCACCAGGGGCGCCGGTCGGGAAGGCAAAGAGGTGCAGTACGTGGGCGCCCAGGAAGCCAGCGGGATTCTGCACGGCGAGTTCACGCGAGATCAGGGCGCCGCCGTCGCTCCCGTGGATGCCGTACGCGTCGTAGCCGAGCCGCCGCATCAGCGTGTCGTACGCTGAGGCGACCCGCGCCATCGTCCAGCTTCCGCCATTCAGCGGGGTCGAGAAGCCGAAGCCGGGCATCGACGGTACGACGACATGGAACGCGTCCTCGGCGCGGCCGCCGTGGGCCACCGGATCGACGAGCGGGGCGATCATGCCGAGGTAGTCCAGCACCGAACCCGGGTAGGTGTGCGCCAGCAGCAACGGCCGGGCGCCAGGCTCCCCGGAGCGGACGTGGATGAAGTGGATGGGCTGCCCGTCGATGTCGGTGATGAAGTTCGGGTAGGCGTTGAGGCAGTCCTCGACCTCGCGCCAATCAAAGGCCTGCCAACGCTCGACCATGTCCTTGAGGTACGAGACCGGCGTGCCGTACTCCCAGGAGTCGCCGGGCGCTGGCGGAGCATAGCGGGTGCGCGCGAGGCGATTCTGGAGGTCGTCGAGGTCGGCCTGCGGAATCTCTACGCGGAAGGGGCGGATGGCGCTGGCGTGGGTCGGTATCGCAGTGTTGGTCATCAATGGCTCCTCTCTCCGGCAATTGCACATCCGTACTCTACGACCTATTCAGGAACGATACGTTCCGCTATTCTCTTGCCATGCGTGAGACATCCGCTCGTCTCCTGACCTTGCTGGGGCTGCTGCAGTCGCGATTCGACTGGTCTGGCGCTGAGCTCGCCGCACAGCTTGGCGTCACCGGCCGGACCGTTCGGAAGGACATTGCGCGGCTGCGCGACCTCGGCTACCCCGTCGACGCCGTCCGTGGGCCGGGTGGCCGCTACCGGCTTGGCGCAGGCGCCAGGTTGCCGCCGCTGCTGCTGGACGAGGACGAAGCAGTGGCCGTCGCCGTTGGGCTGCGGGCGGCAACCGGGATGGCCGGCTTCGAGGAGACTGGTGGGCGGGCGCTGACCAAGCTGGAGCAGGTGCTGCCCGACAAGCTGCGCCGCCGATTGGCCGCGCTGCGCCAGGCCACCAGCACCGGCCCGGTGAACACCGACTCGAATGTCGAGGACCCAGTCGTTGATCCGGGACTGCTCAACGAGTTGGCCGCCGCGATCCGCGACCATCAGGGGTTGCGCTGCGATTACCGGGGCGAGCGTTGCGAGATCGAGCCGTACCATCTGGTCGGCTGGCAGCGGCGGTGGTACCTGGTCGGCCAAGACCCGGCGACTGGCACATGGGCGCCGTACCGGGTGGACTGGCTGCGGCTGCACTTCCCCGGCGGTCGGCGGTTCGCGCCCGTCCCGTTCCCCGGAGACTTCACCGAGTTCGTCGTGCGCGAGGTGGCTCGCACCGGCTGGGCCGTGCATGTCCGGATTCAGGTGCACGCCCCCGCCGGCGACGTGCTGGCCCGGATCAACCCGGCTGTCGGCACCGTCGAGGCCGTGAGCGAAACCGAGTCTATCCTCGTCACCGGTGGCGACAGCGTCGAGGTCGTCGCAGTCTGGATCGGCATGCTCGG
>JADZEM010000156.1 GCA_020850535.1 Chloroflexota bacterium | reverse complement strand
GGATGACAACTGGAACTCGCACACTTTCACCGACATACTTGACTGACGACTGACGACTGACGACTGACGACTGACGACTGACGACTGACGACTGACGACTGACGACTGACGACTGACGACTGACGACTGACGACTGACGCCTGACGCCTGACGCCTGACGCCTGACGCCTGACGCCTGACCGCTGACCGCTGACCGCTGACCGCTCATTCCTACGCCGGGACGCCGCCCTTCGTCTTTTCCTTGAACGCCTCGCAGATGCGCTTGACCTCGGCCTCGTCCACCGTGATCTCGCCGCGCGCCGCCGCCTCGGAGAGCAGGAAGACGCCGTAGGTCTTCACGTCGCCGGGGGTCTGAGCGTAGCGCGGGACCATGTGGCCGTGGAAGTGCGGGAAGCTCTCGCCCATCGCCACGGTGTAGATCCGGAGCGCGCCGGTGATCTCCCGCAGGACGCCCTCAAAGAAGCGGAGCGTCGGGCCGAAGCTCTTCGTCTCGGCGTCGTTGAAGCTGGCCGGCTCCGGGCAGTGGCGGCGGGTCTGGAGCGTCAGCCAGCCGGCCACGCCGTAGGGCGGTGCGCTGTGCCGCACGACCCACAGATCGTCCTGGTAGAGAATGCCGTGTGGCGGCTCGATCTGGCCGGTGCTGACGGAGCAGATCCGACAGTTCGGATCGTTCTGGGCGGACATGGTTCCCTCCCGTGCTGGGGCGGCCGGCTCGTACCGGCGCCGCCCGACGGGTGAGGATAGTCTGCCGGGCCGCCGCGTGCACGGGGTGCTGGCCGATTCCGCCGGCTGACGGTATGCTCTCTCCGGAGTGCCGAGGGCTTTCCGGAGGGTTCGTCCGATGCCGAAGTACGATTTCCAGTGCACAGGCTGCGAGAAGGTCTTCGAGGCCTTCCGGAGCTTCTCCCAGCGGACGGACGATGTCGTCTGCCCGGACGACGGCGAGCCTGCCAACCGCCTGTTCTCCCCGCCCACGGACATGTTCGTCTTCGGCAGCAAGAACTCCAGCCCGACGCCCGCCTATCGCCCGCCAACAGCCCCCGGGGGCGGCGGCGGATTCGGGCACTCGCACGGTCCCGGCGGCCACTCCCACTCGCACGGGCCTGGCTCGCACACCCACTGAGCGACACCCGCGGGGAGTCCTGCGGGGCGTTGGTCTGCCGGAACGGCTACGGCAACACGACCGTCGAGGCGGCGACTCCCTCGTAGCGGGGCGTGGTCTTGAGCGCGTCCAGCCACAGCTGGAAGATCAGCAGCGTCCACAGCAGCTTGCGGTTGTCCTTGCGGCGGGCGTAGTGCTCGTCCAGCAGCCGCCGGACCGCCTGCGGCTGGAAGTAGCCGTCCTCGCGCAGGCGTCGCTCGGAGAGGGTGTCCTCGGTCAGGTCACGCAGGGGGCCGGCCAACCACTTGGCGACCGGCATGTTGAACCCCTTCTTCTTGCGGTCGATGATCTCGGCCGGCAGGATCCGCCGCAACGCCTTGCGGAACAGGTACTTGGTCGTGAACCCGCGCAGCTTCTGATCGTGCGGGAGGCGCGTGGCCCACTCCACCATCACGCGGTTCAAGAGCGGCACCCGCACTTCCAGCGAGGAGGCCATGCTCGCCCGGTCCACCTTCTGGAGGATGTCCCCCTCCAGGTACATCTTCATGTCGCAGTAGAGCAGCTGGTTGACCGGCTCCGAGGCCGCGCAGCGCTGCTGGTGCGCCGTCACGATCTCGTAGACGTCGCGCTCGTCCACGGCGGCCCACGGCTCCAGGACAGCCCGCGTCTCCTCCGGCGTGAACGAGCCGAGCCACTGGTGATGGCGCGTCCCGATGGGGAGGCCCCGCGCGCTGATGAACCGCTTGAGCCTGAAGTCCAGGCTGATGTTGTCGAAGGAGGTCGGCAAACGCTCGATCAGGCGCGGCACGATATCCCGCCGGATCGGCTGCGGGACCGCCATCTCGTAGTACTCGATCAGCCGGTGCGCCTGGTAGGTCGGGTAGCCGGCGAACAGCTCGTCGCCGCCGTCGCCGCCGAGCGCCACCTTGACGTGCTTCCGCACGAACTGCGAGAGCAGGTACGTCGGCACGAACGACGAGTCGCCCAGTGGCTCGTCTACCAGCTCGCCGAGGCGCGGCACCAGCGCCAGCAGGTCGCCAGCGCTGACCGTCATCTCGTGGTGCTCCGCGCCGACGCCCCGCGCCACCAGCCGGGCGTAGCGCGACTCGTCGAAGGAGGCGTCCTCGAAGGCCGCCGTGAACGTCTTGATGCGGCCAGGGTAGTGCCGAGCCGCCATCACGGCGATGGCGCTGGAGTCCAGCCCGCCCGAGAGCAGCACCCCGACGGGCACGTCGCTCACCAGCTCGCGCTTGACCGAGTCTTCCAGCCGGTCCAGCAGTTCCCGCTGGTACTCGCGCTCGGACTGGCGGCCGGTCTCGCTGCGCTCCAGCCGCACGTCCCAGAACTGGTTGATCTCGACGCGCCCGCCCTGGACGGTCAGGGTGTGGCCGGGCGGCAGCTTCTTGACGCCCTTGATGATCGAGCGCGGCGTGGGGACGTACTCGAAGGTCAGGTAGTCGTTCAGCGACACGAGATCGACGTGGCGCTCGACGCGCGGGTGCGCCAGCATCACCTTCAGCTCAGATGCGAAGATCAGGCTGTCGTCGGTGACGGCGTAGTACAGCGGCTTGATGCCCATGCGGTCGCGCCCGATGAACAGCAGTTTGCGCCGCTGATCCCAGATCGCGAAGGCGAAGATGCCGTTCAGGTGGAGCACGCACTCCGCGCCGAACTCCTCGTACGCCTTGAGGATGACCTCGGTGTCGCTGTGCGTCGTGAAGCGGTGCCCGAGCCGTTCGAGCTGGCTGCGCAACGCTGCGAAGTTGTAGATCTCGCCGTTGAAGACGATGGTCAGGGTCTGATCGGCGTTGTGGATCGGCTGCTGGCCGCCCGCCAGGTCGATGATCGCCAGCCGGACCGCCCCGAGCGCAACATCCTGGTCGCCGTACCAGCCCTCGCCGTCCGGCCCACGGTGGCGCATCACGCGGAGCATCGCGCGCGTCACGTCCTGCAGCGGGGGCGGACCCTCGCGCAGCTTCACTTCACCGCAGATGCCACACATCAGCCTGTCCTGGTGGTCATGGCCGCCATGACCGATGGTTCGGGGCCAGAAAGTTGGACAACTCTATCGGATGGCCGGCCGGCCGGGCCAGCGCCGCCGGCGTGCCGCGGGCGGCCCAAAGCGGTATCGTCTCGGCGAGGATACGCCCGCACCGACGTGTACAACAGGTCCGACCGACGAAGGAGGCTTCGCTTCATGTCAGCCAGCGCTGATGACATTCAGCCGATTCTGCCGCCAGTCTGGGAGCCGGGCGGCGGCCAGCCAGCCCTCAAGATCACCAACGTCAAGACGATCTGCACCGCGCCGGATGGCATCCGGCTGGTCATCGTCAAGGTCGAGACGAGCGAGCCGGGCCTCTATGGCCTCGGCTGCGCGACGTTCACCCAGCGCCCGCTGGCGGTCGTGACGGCCGTCGAGCAGTATCTCAAGCCGTTCGTCATCGGGCGCAACCCGGACGACATCGAGGACATCTGGCAGGCGGCCTACGTCAGCTCGTACTGGCGCAGCGGCCCGGTCCTGAACAACGCGATGTCCGGCATCGACCAGGCGCTCTGGGACATCAAGGCGAAGCGGGCCGGCGTGCCGCTCTACCAGTTGTTCGGCGGGAAGGTCCGCAAGGCGGCGGACGTGTACGTCCACGCCACCGGCCGCGACTTCCAGGAGGTCGAGGACCGGGCGCGGGCGTTCATGGCCCAGGGCCATCGCCACGTTCGGTGTCAGGTCGAGGTGCGGGGCTACTCCACCTACGGCAGCGGCGGCCATCGCAGCGACACGGCGGCGTCTGCGAAGCCGGCCTATCGCCCGCCGCTGGACACCCGCCCCTGGGAGCCGCGCCCGTACACTCAGACGGTGCCGCGCCTCTTCGAGCACATGCGCAACGCCCTTGGCTGGGACGTTGAGCTGCTGCACGACGTGCATGAGCGCGTCCCACCGATCATGGCGATTCAGCTTGCCAAGGAGCTGGAACAGTACAAGCTGTTCTTCCTCGAGGACATCTTCGCCCCCGAGGACAACGACTACTTCCGGATCCTCCGGCAGCAGTGCGCCGTCCCCATCGCGATGGGCGAGCTGTACGTCAACCAGCACGAGTACGTGCCGCTGATCCGCGACCGGCTGATCGACTTTATCCGGGTCCACATCTCGGACATCGGCGGCCTGACGCCGGCCCGCAAGCTCGGCATCCTCTGCGAGTTCTTCGGGGTGCGGACGGCCTGGCACGGCCCTGGCGACACCTCGCCCGTCGGCCACTCCGCGAACCTCCAACTGGACCTGTCGTCGTCCAACTTCGGGATTCAGGAGGCCTCGCTGTTCGGCGAGCGGACAAAGGAGGTCTTCCCCGGCTGCCCCGAGGTCCGCGACGGCGCGATGTGGTCGAACGAGCAGCCCGGGTTGGGCATCGACGTGAACGAGGAGCTGGCGGCGAAGTACCCGTTCCCCGAACACCCGGTCAACGGCGCGTGGCCGGAGATCCGGCGGCGGGACGGCACCGTCCAGAAGCCGTAGCGGCTCACGGTACCCGCTGGGAGCGCGGCGATCTTCGCCGCCCCGCTCCCAGATTCATTCCCGGACACCCGGGCAGCGCCCGGCCTCTTCTGGAGGACGGGCGCTGCTGCTGCACAACGCCCGCGATAGCTGGCGGGCCGCCGACAAGGGCCAGGCTCAGCAGGGCGGCTGTCACCGATCTCCCTGGCAGCCCGTCTCTGGACATGGACGGCTGCCCGTCCCCTGGGGGACAATCGGCGGGCGCGCGGACGACAGGCTCACCGTGTGCGGCGCAGTAGACGATCGGTGTGGAGGGGCCAACGCGGTGGCGTTGAAGACAGGTAAGCTCGACCCTGCGGCGTTGCGCCGGCTCGTCCTCGATCGGCTCGGCGTCCGGCGCGACGACGTCGTGGTGCATGCGCGGCTCGGGGAGGACGCCGCCGCCGTGGCCTTCGGCGACGAGGTCTGCGTGCTCTCGTCCGATCCGATCACCGGCGCAGGCTCGTCGGCCGGCTGGTACGCCGTCCACGTCTCCTGCAACGACATCGCGGCGATGGGCGCGCGGCCGGTCGGCGTGCTGGCAACCCTCATCTTTCCGCCCACCGCCGACGAGGCCGACGTAGCCCAGGTGATGATGGACATCCACCGGGCGGCGCTGGAGCTGGGCATCGAGGTGCTGGGCGGCCACACCGAGGTCGCGCCGGGCGTCGTCTCGCCGATCATCTCGATGACGGCGGTCGGACGCGCGCCCCGCGAGCAGTTGGTGACCTCCGGCGGGGCGCGCCCCGGCGACACGCTCTTGCTGACGAAGTGGGCTGGCCTGGAGGGCACCGCCATCCTCGCCACCGATCTGGCCGCCCATCTCGACGGCAAGATGACCCCGGAGGCCATCGCGCGGGCGCAGGGCTTCAGCGCCCGGATCAGCGTGGTGCGCGATGGCATCGAGGCGGCGAAGCTGGGGGCGACGGCCCTGCACGATCCGACCGAAGGTGGCGTGCTCGGCGCGCTCTGGGAGCTGGCCGAAGCATCTGGCTACGGCTTCGAGATCGACGCCTCAGCCGTCCCGATCCTGGACGAGACCCGGCAGGTGTGCGCCGCCTTCGGCGCGGACCCGCTGAAACTGATCTCCAGCGGCGCGATGCTGATCGCCTGCCCGGACCTCTCGCGGATGTTGGCCGGCCTTGCCGAGCATCGGATTCCGGCCACGCCCATCGGGCGGGTCACCAGCGGCGCGCGGACGGTGCTGGTACGGGGCCGCCCCGTCCCCGCCGAGTCCGTGCACCGCGACGAGCTCTGGCGCATCCTGGAGCAGTACGGCTGACCCGCGGCTCATCACTCGATCCGTAGGTGTGGGGCCAGTTCCTGGAGCGCGCGCGCCAGCTCCGCACGCTGGGCAGCCAGCCGTTCAGCTCGCGTCGCCTCGATGTCGCGCAGTGCCTGCTCGATGCCGTCGTACGCTTCTTCAGGGCCCAGCGCCCGAACCAGGTCGTCAGGGAGGTCAGCCGGCAGAACTCGGTCGTGCCTGCGCTCCCGCCCGCGAGCCAGTGGTCGCGTAGGCCCGTGTCCGGCGTGCGTGCAACCACCGTTGGTATGGCGACCTGCTCCAAGATGGCACGGATCTCCGCAGCCAGCACGTCGATGTCCGTCTCCGGCGTGATCTCCCACCACCTGTCCTGCCGGGCAGGGAGCAACGTCCAGATACGTGCCCGCCAGTGACAATCTGGCTCGGTCACCAGGGCAGCAGTTCGTCGTCGTCCCTCAGACGCGGACACGAGCACTGACCACACTCCCAGGTTGGTGGTGAACGTCACCCGGTCCTGTGTTGCCGACGCGCTCTTCTGGAACTGGACGACACCGATGTTCCCATCCTCATACCGAGTAAAGAGCTGCCGCTGCTTGCGGAAGCCGGCGCGCTTCAGCACTGGAGCGACGGCTGTCATCAGACTCGTACACTGCCCCTGGGCGGAGGGTGACAAGGGCGCCTCTTCAGAGGCCTGTTGTCTTTCTGGAGTGTTCATGGAAACGCGGCCAACCTCCGCGTCATCAGCGTGGACTGGGTGATGTCACTCAGGGGAATCTTCGGGATTGCGCTGAAGTGGCCTGACGCTGCTATCGGGATCAAGATTCTCGGCCTGTAGCTGTCCTCAATCATCCGATAGGGAAATACGTGATCGCGGTAACCGATGAAGACGTACACCAGCGTCATGAGTGCGCCGATAACAAGCAGGCCGAGCAAGAAGCCTGGGGTCGCGCCTGGTGGCAGATTGCTCTCAATGGCACCGCCAAACAGCGAATAGGGGATCAGTACCCAGAGTGCCGGCGCCGTCACAGTACCGACACCCATGCCCAGGCCGACTGATACCCACACGAGGCGCGTGAGATACGGTGCATCGAGTGCGTCGCCAGCCCTCCAACGGCGATATGAACCAAGGGCGAAGAAAGCGAGGTCAGGACTATCCCCAGGAAATACAGCACGGAGGCGCCAGGCTAGTGCATGCGGGGAGCAAAGCGTCGCATCGTGGTTGTCGCAACTGCCGCACCGACAACCATGCCGGCAAGCGCGCCAAGTGACCCCCACAGCGCCGCGCCGGTGGTACCCCCAGCGATAGCCCCGCCGACTGCCTCAGGAGATGGACGCCAGCGGCTGCTTGCAGACAGCCCCTCCCCGGTCGTTGGATAGGTGGCGATTTGACGATTGTCTACCTGCATCTCACCGCTCGCCTTCTGCTCCTGCACTGGTAGAGTGCCACACACGGCGAATTTCAATAGTGCTCTGCTGTGACGCGCCCGTGATATCCGCCCTGCACTGTCAGTATGGCTCAGCGTAGTGAGGCTTTCAGTAGATCCATTCGTTCAGAGTCCGTCTTTTGGGTAGGGCGAGCATCACAAGCTTGCTACTCTTGTGCCCGAGAGCGTCTCGGCTGGAGGCATGATCTGCTCGGACACCGTGTAGGCGGTACACTGGTCCCGATGATCCGTGCTGTCCTCTTCGACCTGTTCGACACGCTGCTCTATCTGAATGGCGCGGCGCTGGCTGAGGTGCGCCGCGCGATGGCCGTCCACGCGGGCGTCGATCCAGACGCCTGGGGCCAGCTCTGGCGTGAGAACGTGCTGGACCGGATGCTCGGGCGGCTCGGCGGGCTGGAGGACGAGCTGCGGACCATGCTCCGACAGGCTGGCGCAGATGCCTCGCCCGCGCTGCTGCGTGAACTGGCCGAGCGCGAGATCGACGGCTGGGTGAGCGCCGTCACGCTCTATCCCGAGACGTTGCCGACACTCGCCGCGTTGCAGGACCGTGGGTACGCGCTCGGGCTGCTCAGCAACTGCTCGGCGCACGGCGACCTGCTCGAACGGATCGGGCTGGCCCCGTACCTGAGCGCCGTCGTCCGCTCCTGCGAGGTCGGCGTGATGAAGCCGGACCCTGCCATCTACCAGCAGGCAGTCGAGGCCCTTGGCGTCCCGGTGGCCGAGACCATGTTCGTGGCCGATGGCGCCTTCGCCGAGCTGGACGCGGCGCAGCAACTCGGGATGCTGGCCGTCAAGATCGAGCAGCCGCACCAGAGCGGCGACTACGGCACGAGCACCGGCTTCGACCACCAGATTCGGCGGCTGACCGAGGTGCTGGCCCTGCTGGATACAGAGGTGCTGGCCCTGCTGGATACAACGGCGGCGTCGCCCCACACTCCCGGCCCAACGGACGCCTGAGCAGCATGGCGGCGCGGCGGTGGCAGTTTCAGGTTCCCCTACGCACCTGGGTGGTCGCGGTCAGCCTGATCGTGGTGATCGTCCCGCTGCTGGTGGTCGGGATACTCTGGGTCACAGCCTCGCCGGCGGTGGCGTTGGCAGCCGGGCTGCTGACGTCCATGGGAATGTCTGTCGGGCTGGTGAACAGCCTCGGACGGCTGGCCCGGCAGACCGCGGTCGCTGGGGCGGGGAAGGCCGTCACGCCCAGCCCCCTTCCCATCCCCCCCATCTCCCAGCCTCGCGTCCTCCTTGTCGAGGACGACCGCGTCAGTCAGCGCATCGCATTGCGGCTGCTGGAGCGCCTCGGCGTCCAGGCCGACGCCGTGACCGACGGTCAGCCAGCCGTCGATGCCGTCACAACGCAGACCTACGCCCTGGTGCTGATGGACTGCCAGTTGCCGACCCTCGACGGCTTCGCGGCGACGGCCGCCATCCGTCAGTGGGAGGCCGCGCAGTCGCTGGCCGAGGAGGCCGTAGCGTCGCAGGCCGACAGGGCGAGCGCAACGCCTGGGCAGCCGAGACCTCGCCTGCCGATTGTCGCGCTGACCGCCGCGACGGACGACGACGCCCGCCAGCACGCCCGTGACGCCGGCATGGACGATCATCTCGCCAAGCCGCTGGACGCCGCCCGGCTCGCCGCCACCCTGGAGCGCTGGGGCGTCAGGCACACGCCGCCGACGCCTGCCGCAGACCGTGGGTCTTCCACTGCCACAGCCTCAGCCACAGCCCCGGCCGCAGCCCCCGCTTCGTCCGCCGATGCAGCCCCGCCCTCCGACGTCGCCGCTGCCCCGCCACTCGCCTCGGACCCTGAGGACGCCTCGGATCCAGCCCCGGCGCAGGCGAGCCTGCCGGTCCTCGATCCCGACGTGCTGCTGATCGTGGATGGCCGGCTCAGCGCACCGTACCAGGAGGTCGTGGAAGTCTTCCTTCAGGAGGTTCCGCGTCGGCGGCGGCTGCTCCAGGAGGGGATGGCCCGGCAGGACATCCCGCAGGTGGTGCGCGTGGCGCACACACTGGCCGGCAGCGCTGGCAGTATCGGCGCGATGCGGCTGGCCGCGGCCTGCTCCGCGCTCGAAACGCTGGCGAAAGCGGCGTCGTTGGATACGTCGGGCCCGGCGGACCAGACAGTCAGAGACCGCCCCCCGGAAGCCGGGAAGGCGGTCTCGCTCACGCAGGCCGCGGCCTCGCTCACACAGGCTGCTGAGACGGTCAGCCAGGAGCTACGCCAGCTCGAAGCCGTCCTTGTCCGGCTCGTCGCGGCACGGTAACCCATCAGGCGGCGCGTGCCGGCAGCGACCAGGGCGCTGCGCCCGGGGGTGGAGCAGTTGTCGCGCCAGCTGCTCCGGCGGCCGACGCAGGTGCGCCAGCGTCTCAGCGGCCGTCGCATGCACCAGCCGCCCCGGCTGCCGTGCCGTCCGCCCGACGATACAGCCGCTCGTCACCAGCAGCCCCATCAGCCGGGCGAAGCGCACCTCGGACAGGCCCGTCTGCGCGCAGATGACCGCCCGCCCCGGCAGCCGGCCGTGGAGACTCGTCCCGGCGTGGAGCGCCTCCACCAGCCGCTCGACAGCCGGCTGATGGCCGGGCAGCCGGCCCAGCGCATCGTCAGGGTCCAGTTCCAGGCCGGCCCGCAGCCGGAGCTGATCGAGCGCCCGCAGGTACGCCCGATAGGTCATCGTCTGGGTCAGCCGGAGCGCCTTCGCCACGTCCAGAAACGAGCGATCCTCCAGGAGCCGCAGCAGGAAGACCCACCGGGCAATCGGGTCCAGGTCGCTCAGCATCTCGGCGGCAATGATCTGATCGTCCCACTGGCGGCCGTCCGTGCCGGTCCGGTCCTCCAGGCGGTCCATCAGAATATCGTGCTGGATGTTGTCGACGCGGACGCTCCTGGCCCGCCGTGAGGGCGTCTGGGCCTTGACGTACCGCCACAGCTCCCAGGGCAAGGTCGTGCGGACGTAGGCTGGGAAGTCGCCGCCGGCCGGGTCCCAGCGCCGGGCCAGCACATCCAGGATCAGCCAGCCCTGCTGTCGGAGGTCGTCCAGGTCCAGGGCAGCCGGCAGCGAGAGCGACCGGCTCCGATAGCGCCGGACCGCCAGCTTGAGCAGCGGCTGGAACAGCTCGACCAGCTCCGGCAGCACGTCTGCCTGCCCAGCCTGGAGGTCCAGCGCCAGCGTGTTCGCACGCGCGGTCAGCGCCGAATCGTAGAGCAGGCCGGGGGCATTCGGCGGGGCATCCGGCGCAGTGTGGGGCGCTGCGTCCGCCGACGATGCGGGGGGCGCCGATGCGGGGGGCGCTGTGTCCGCTGACGATGCAGGGGTTGAAGAGGCACGGGTCGAAGAGGCACTCATCGCGACGCCCCCAGTCGATCCCCCAGGTCGTCGAGCACCCGGGCCAGCTCGGCTGCGCGGATGTTGTCATCCCCGGCCAGTGCCTGCTGCGTCTTCAGCGCCGTGCAGAGCGCTTCGATCTGGTGCCGCAGCTCGGCCAGCACCTTGATCTGCTCGGCCGTCTCGCCAGCCGGCTGCGCCAGCCGGCGGATCGAGGCGCGGAGCATCGCCACCTCCTGGGCCAGCCCAGCGGCGTCGGCCACCGAGGCCAGCGCAGCGTCGAGCCGCCGGGCCGTTGTCTGACGCACGCACGACATCCGTGGCTCACCATCAGTCAGGGACGGCGCGGCCGGGGACGGCACGGCAGCGGCCGGAGACGGCAGCGCTGGCGCACCCCCCGCCGACGGATCGGCCGGCGCTGCTGACGAGTCGAGCGCCGGCTCGCCAGCAGCGCCGGGTTCGCCAGGATCGCGCGCGGCCGGCGGCGCGGCCCGACCCGGCCGACGGCGCGACCCCGTCGCCGAGGTCGCGGGCGTCAGGCGGAGGACTGTCCGCCCCCGGCGCGGCGCGCGCGGAGCCGGCTCGGCCCCGGCCGGCCGGCGGGACGGTCCGGCCGAGCCGGCGCATCCGGTTTGCATGGTGGCACGCGCGCCGGCAGCCGGGCGCACAGCCCCGGTGGACGGCGAATCAGCAGCAGCAGTTGCAGGATCACGCGAAAACAAGGCCACGGTTGACCCCCAAGGAGAACATATGTTCTACTCACGAGCAGCATACGCTCCTGCCACCCGTTCGTCAAGGCGTTGTGACCTTCTACTACCCTTGCCCGGGGCCGCCCGGCCCACCACGCACACGGCCCTGGCAACGCGTCCACGCCTCGCCAGGGCCGCCCTGTGCTTCCTATATACGCGCCCGGATGTCGCACGGATGTCGCAGGCGCGCCCGCTCGCGCTACGTCGTCAGCCGCCCGCGCCGCAGCGCCCGCCCGGCCAGTATCTCGTTCTGGACGTTCCCATCCACCACCACCTTGCCGTTCACGATCACGTACTCGATGCCGATCGGGAACTGCTTCGGGTTGGCTCGGGTGGCTGGCGCACGGACCGTTTTGGGATTGAACACCACGATATCCGCCTTGAAGCCGTCGCGCAGCAGCCCCCGGTCTGGCAGCCCCAGCCGCTGGGCCGGGAACGAGGTCATCTTGCGGATCGCCTGGGGCAGCGCCAGGTAGTTCTCCTCGCGGACGTAGTGCCCCAGGATCTGCGGGAAGCAGCCGTAGGTGCGCGGGCTGGGATAGTCACCAAGCAGCACCGCGTCCGAGCCGACCATCGAGTACGGATGGCTCACGAACTTCGGCAACGTGTTCACGCTGCCGCCCAGCGAGATGTACGAGGTCTGCAAGTCCTCGTCCAACAGCAGATCCATCACGGCGTCCACCGGATGCTTGCCGGTCATGATCGCCAGCTCGCCGATCGACTTCCCCTCGTACTGGTGGTTGTGGGCGTGCTTGAAGTAGGTGATCCACATGTCCTGCCAGGAGCCGGCCCGGGGGCTGACCTCCCGACGCAGGCGTGCCCGCGTATCCGCATCCTTGAAGGCCGCGATCAGCGTGGCCGGGCCACCCTCCTGCACCCACTGCGGGAAGATGATCGCCAGCCGCGTCCCGCTGAAAACGTACGGGTAGCTGTCGAACGTGACGTCCAGATCTTCCTTCTCGCGGGCATCCTCCACCAGGCTCAACAGCTCGTCGGCCCCGTGCTTGCTGCCGACCCGCTGGTAGAAGTGGGTGATGTGCGCGGCGATCCCGGAGCGCCGCCCGATGTCGATGGCCTCCTTGAACGGGTCCAGCGAGGCATCGCCCAGGTTGTGGCGGCAGTGGGTGTGGTAGATGCCGCCGAGCTTCGCCGCCTCGCGGGACAGCTCCACCAGCTCGTCGGTTGAGGCGTAGCTGCCCGGCGGGTAGTCCAGTCCCGTGGACATCCCGTACGCGCCTTCCTCCATCGCCTCGCGGAGCAGCGCCTTCATGTCCGCCAGTTGGCGGTCCGTGGCCGGCCGATCGTCCCACCCCACCGTGTTGATCCGCAACGGCGAGTTCCCGACGATGTAGCAGATGTTGACGGCCACCTTGTTGTCGAACATCGACAGGTACTCGGCCACCGTCGACCAGCGCCCCGGCAGCTTCGGCGCACCATCCAGCCCCGAGTTGAGCTGATAGAACTTGTCGAAGTCCTCCTGGCTGTGGAACGGCGCATACGAGTTGCCGTCGATGCCCACCAGCTCGGTGGTGATGCCCTGGCGGATCTTCGGCTCGTGGCGCGGCTGCTCCAGGATCACCAGCCCGGTGTGGGCGTGCATGTCGATGAAGCCCGGCGAGACGACGTGGCCGCTGGCGTCGATGGTCCGGGCCGCCTGGACGTGGGAGACGTCGCCGCGCAGGACGCGGACGGTCTCGCCCTCGACAGCCACCGCGCCGTAGAAACCCGGGTTGCCCGTGCCATCGACAATCATGCCGTTGGCGATCAGCAAGTCAAGCACACACCACCTCCGGAAGCTCGGGAGACAGGGTCAGGGGCGCCGGCGCCGAGACTCCGGATGGTACTCGACTGGCGCGCAGCCCGTTCCGCCAGCGGCCCCAGACAACGACGAAGCCCTCGCACAGTGCGAGGGCTTCGTTTCCACGTCTTCGGCGCTTCAGGTGAATGGTCGATGAACTATCAGGAGATGATCGTCTGAACGATCGAATCAGCGGCGTGTCATCGGTGGGTGAGAGGTCGACGAGGGGACTGCACGTGGTGTGTGCCCTCGGTCGGCGGCCTTGCTTACACAACTGGGCGGCTCGATGGCCTGCCCCCCTGACGCCAGCTCCGACCTACTAGCCCCGGCAGGCCCCGGGACTGTCAATCTGGAGCACCCCAAAGATCAGGTGGCGGGCGTGCTTCATCCGGCTGATGAACATCTCCGCGCGCTCCCTTCGATCTCCGATCTTCTGGACTCTCCCAGGTCGCCGTGGCTTCGTGTGTTGTGGCTTCCTGGTGGCATCATCATAGCGCTGCGGAGAAGAAGCGAGATGTGACGTTTGTCCCGTGTCGCCCGGGACAGCCCGTAAGCACCGGCTCATTCCGGACGTTCGCCTGACGTTGACCGCACTGACCCGCGTGCCCCCGCCCCTCTCCCCTGAAACCTGCCCCCTACACCTTGTGCCGCGGCCACTCCGTATCGAACGCCAGCGGCATCAGCGACCACCACTCTTCGGGCTTCCCGCGCGGATCCTTCCGCTGCATCGTCGCCATCCACTCGTTCCAGCGCTTCGACTCAGGGTCGTCGTTCACCCGGGGGAAGTCCACCGCCGGGTCGAACTCGTCCGTGGTGTCGATGTACATGATGAGCTGCGTACCCAGCCGGAAGATCTGCATCCGGGTGATCCCGACCTCGTGAATGCGGCGGATCACCGACGGCCAGACCTGCCGATGCTGCTTCTCGTACTCTTCGATGACGGCCGGATCGTCCACCAGCTGCAGCGTCAGCGCATACGACTTCATGGTGTACCTCCCTCTGCCGAGCGCGCCACCATCAGGCCGCCGTGCAGGCCAGCCTGGCGCACCAGCAGCGTCGCTCGTTCAGGGCAGGGTACTCCGGTCCGCCCACGGGAGTCAGGCCCGCGCGACTCCGGGGCGAAGAACACCCGGCCGCTCCGGTCCAGCCCCGATCCAGCGCTACAATACGGCTACCATCACCATCCCCTTGAACGGTCGCCCCGAGCCGCCGCTGCGTGGCCGGGCGCGGAGGAGCCATGGACAACCAGTCGCCTGAGATGGAGAAACTGTCTCACGAGCTCCGCGCGCTGATGCGCGCCTGGATCGAGCACCCCGACAACGACGATCTCAAGGCACGGTACGCGGCCGTCCAGGCGGAGTACCAGCAGCTGCGGGACCAGTGGCAGCGGAGCCGCACTGCCGCACCCGCATCCTGACGCCGCCCCGGCTCGTTACTGAACAGATCGACGGCGCGCCTGGTGGGCGCGCCGTTTGCATGCTGGCGCGTCTCTCACAGCTTCGGCACAAGCGTCCCTGCACCCCCGATTTTGCCGCGTCTTACGGCGAGCCGCCCCGTTCTGGGTAGTGGGGCAGGGAACAGCGGGCTTGACCACACGTCACCGCCGACCAGACGGCCCCGATCACACATCTGGGGGCCCCCGTGAGGCAGTCGCGCACCGTTCCGTCGTCGATCGCCGTCTTTCTGTTGGCGGCTATCCTCGCGGCGGCGGTCGTGGTCCCGGTGAGCGGGGCCAGTACCGCTGCCGCCGCTTCGATTGATGCCGCCTTCCGCGATCTCCCGACCAGCGTCCGGACCGGAGACATGCTCAAGGTCCAGGTGGACGTGCCAGATCAGGCGACCTGCGTCGGGAGCATCATCCACCGCGACAACACCGAGCAGAAGCTCAAGGAATTGAAGGAGAGCGACGGTCGCTGCCGCTGGGACGTCATCGTCCCGGACGTCACCCGGCGCGGCGAAGCGGACGTCGCCGTCACCATCCGCGATGGCGACGTCCAGACGATCCTGAGCGCCACCGTCATGGTGGTGCGGCGCTCCGACACCGTCGGCATCGAGCTGAAAGAGCTGCCCGCCAGCACCAAGCGGGGCGGCGGCTACACCATCAACATCAGCGTGCCCGACAACGCGACCTGCTCGGGGCAGGTCACCTACTCCGATGGCAAGACCCAGTCCCTCGACAGCCAGCCCGAGTACAAGGAGCGCTGCCGCTGGGAGGGCACCGTCCCGAGCGATGTCGAGCGGGGCACCGCCCGCGCCGCCATCACCATCAACCTGGACGGCCGCTCCACGACCCTCTTCACCAGCTTCGACGTTGACCGCGACTCCGAGAAGGCCAAGGTGCTGACGGCGTTCCAGGATCTCCCGACCACCGTCCGCCGCGACGACGCCCTGCCGATCCGGCTGCTGGTGCCGGGCGGCGCTCGCTGCACCGGCGAAGGGCAGTTCCGCAGCTCCGACAACATCAAGCTGCCCGAGGTACAGGAACAGAGCGGCATCTGCTCGTGGAGCATCGTCGTGCCCGAGGACACCAAACGCGGCGACTCCCGGGTGAAAGTCACGGTGAAGGCGGACGGCGACGAGCTCACCATCGACGCCAACATCGCCGTGGACGAGACCTCGTCCGACGTGGACGCCGCCTTCAAGGATCTGCCGTCGAACATCCAGCGGGGGGACAACCTCGAGGTTCGGGTCTCCGTGCCAGACGGCGCGACCTGCCACGGCGACGTGACTTTTGACGATGGCACCGTCGTGGCCCTCGAATCGAAGACCGAGAAGAAGAGCCGCTGCCTCTGGAGCATCAAAGTCCCGAACTACACACCGCGCGGCGTCGCCGTGGTGCGCGTCTGGATCGACGACCACGGCATCCAGACCACGCTCGTCGGGAACGTCGACGTCGAGGGGCGCGGCTCCGAGCCGATCACCTCGTCCTGGGACAGCATCCCGACCACCGTGAAGCGCGGCACGGAGTTCACCGTCTCCGCCAACGCCACCAGCGGCGCGTCCTGCACTGGCCAGATCGACTTCGTAGACGGCATGCGCTGGACCCTCGGGGATACCCAGGCCGAAGACTCGCGCTGCCGCTGGAAGGTCCAGGTGCCGAACCACGTCAGCCCTGGCAAGGCGAAGGTGCAGGTCAAGGTCCAGAAGAGCGGCGGGGCCGACACCCTCAAGGCCGAGATCGACGTGACCGCGCCCTGACGCGCTCGTGCACGGCCGAGAGGCCCGCACCCCACACTGGCCCTGCCCCTCACCCCTCGCCCGCACGCAGGCGGGGAGTGAGGGGCGGATTCCGGCGCAACAGCAGCGGCCCGCCCCACGCGATGACCAGCGCCACACCCGTGCCCACCGCCACCAACCCGTACCGCACGGTCGCAGACTCAAGGATCGTCCAGCGGGCGTGGATCATGCTCAGGGCGCAGGCCACGATCAGCACGGCAGCCAGGAGCCGGCCGAGCCGTCCATCCTGACCGCCGGACTGCCAGAGCCGCTCCACGTCCAGCATCGCCAGGGGGATCAGCAGCGGGAACAGGTGCGAGAGGTTGCGGCCCTCATCCCCGCGCGAGACGGTCAGTTGGAGCACCACCAGCGCACCGTAGACCAGCGCCCGTCGCTGGAAGCCTGTCGGACCTGGCAGGCGGCGCACCCCGAGCAGCCAGAGCACCCCAAGCGTCGAGTACACGTCGAACAGCTCTGGCAGCGTCGGCAGCGTCTGCTGGAACGTCCGCGCGAACGGGGCCAGCACCGTGACGGGCGTCGCCCCGCTCAGGACGCCGCCAGCCGCCAGCTTCGCAAGCACCACGGCACAGAACAGCAGCCCCGGCAGCGCCACCGCCAGCGCCGCCCGGGCCAGCGTCCCGCGGCTCGGCGGCTCCACGGCGAGATACACCGCCACCAGCAGCAGCGACGTCTCGCGGTTGAGAACGCCCACCGTCACGACGGCCAGGAACGGCCAGAACTGGCGGCGCGCCAGCAGCCAGAACGCGGCAGCCTCCGTCAGATAGGTGACGGCATCCACGTAGACCGGCGTCGTCAGCATGCGGATCGCGCCACCGGACACGGCGAACAGGAGCGCGCCGGCCAGCGCCGCCGGCCGGCTCAGCTCGATGGTCCGCTGGTAGGCGTACAGGCAGGCGCTCACCAACGGCAGGGCCAGCAGCGTCAGCGCCGTGAAACCAGCCACCGGATCGCCCGGCCACAGCCCTGCGACGCCCGGCGAGAAGACCCGAAACGAGTACGGCAGCCGCGCCAGGTACGATGGCGACTCGGCCATCTGGTAGTATTGGCCGGCGTCGTCCTTCTGAAGGCCAACGTGCGTCGTGCCGAAGGTGTACAGCCCGAGCGTCAGCGCCAGCGCCGCCAGCCAGACCGCCGCAAGCTCGCGCAACGAGGCGCTCACCGGCGGCCGACGAGGTCGAGCAGCGGCGCGCGCACCGCCTCCGCGATCGCCCGGTGCCCCTCCGGGCTGGGGTGCGGGTCTTCCCGCAGCCGGTACTGCCGCGCCCGTGGATCGCGGACGTCCCCGAGCGCCGAGGACAGATCCACCATCGGCACGCCCTCGCGCGCTGCGAACCGCTCCAGCTCCTCGCGGACGGTCAGCCGCTCGCCGGACGGCCCCGGGCTGACCGGATCGCCCAGGTTGTCGGGGTACACGACCAGCAGGAAGCTCGCGCCGTTGGCCCGGCTCAGCGCCACGATCTGTGAGAGTGTCGCCAGCCGCTCATCGAGGCGGTCACGCTTGCGGAGCGGCTCAGTCGGGCCTTCACGGGAGCGCCGCAGCTCCTGCCCGATGCGCCAGTAGACGTTCTGCACGAAGCGATACAGATAGCTGTTGCGCCGCAGCCAGACCTTGACGCCTGCCAGGACGCCAACCGGATCGTACTGGTGGTCGAAGATCGAGAACGTCTCCAGCAGATCGTTCACCACGAACGTCAGCACGACCGTGTCTGGCCCGTATGGCAGGCCGGCCTGCTCCAGCCGGGCCAGCTCCTGGATCGTGTTGTAGCCCACGACGCCGGTGTTGACCGTCTGGATCGGGCCGCCACCGGCTCCGTTGACGGCCGCTTCCAGCAGGCGCGGGAACGGCTCGTCGTCACGGACGCCCGCCCCGAAGGTGACCGAATCCCCGAGGAACACCACCCGTTTCGTGCCGGCCGGCTTCTCCAGCGGCAGCTCGCGCTCGCGGAGGCCACGGGCGTTGATGGCGACCGGCACGCCCTCGCTGAACCCGACGAAGCCCGGCTTCGGCTCGAAAAGGACGCGCGGATCGCTGCTCTCGCGGTACGCCTCGGGCGCGGAGTAGTACGGGTGCCCCAGGTCGACGACCCGCAGCGCGATCTCGCACAGCAACAGCATCACCAGCAGGCCGGCCCCCAGCGCCGCCAGGTTGCCGAGCATCGGCCCCATCGGACCACGGGATCCCGAACGCCGCGTACGGTCTGCTGCCAGGGTTGCCACGGGCCTCCCACCGCCCGCGACGCGGGTCGGCTGCCGAGAGTCGATCACACGGTGAGCCATTCACACGGCCAGAGCCTGAGGCGGCCCGGAGCAGCGGAGCGCGACGCTGCCGGCCGCGCTCCAGATCGCCTCGCTGTCGGCCTGAATATTGCTCCGATCCCCACGGGCCAGGCAACTGCTCGCAGTGTCGCATTTGAGCGGCGATCCAGGGCGGAGTTCTGGTAGCATCCGTCCCATGCAGGGCATCCTGGACACCGCCGCACTCGCCTTTCAGCTCTTCCTGGTGTTGCTCGTCGGGTGGGGCCTGGTCTTCCTGGCCGGCTTCCTGGTCGAGCGGAAGCTGCGGCGCGGCCCCACCGGCAAGCACATCTGGGACTCGTTCAGCTGGCTCTGGGACAACGCCAACGTGATCGGCATCCCCACGCTGATCTTCGGAGCGGCCTACATGATCTGGGCGCTCAACACAGGCTACGGTATCGCCGGCCCCGGCCTGCTGGTGCTCCTGCTGATGGGCGCGGCCACCTTGCTGATCGGCTTCGCGCCGTCGATGCGCCGTCGCTGATGCGCCGGTCCGTCCTGGGCGGCGGCAGTTGGATCGTAGCCCCTGCTCCCTGCAAGGCGGCTCGCTGATGGTCGCTGGCACACTCGCCACCCCCACCCCGGCTGCGCCGCTGGCCTCGCCGGCGCGCCTCTGGGCGAGGGCTGTCGCGGCCATCCGGGCGCATCCAGACCTCGTCGTCGTCGCCGCGCTGGTGGTCGTCGGACTGATCGCGCGGGGGATGCTGCTGGCCCGTGCGCCGCTCTTCCTGCGCCGCGACAGTGTGGCTTACTTCCAGGTCGGTTGGGAGTTCGCCAACGGCATGGGCTTTGACCTGCCGTTGCGCCGCACCCCCCTGTACCCGCTGTTCGTAGCCGGCTCGGTCTGGCTGCTGGGCGAGGACCTGCGTGGACTGGCCCTGGCGCAGCACCTGCTCGGCGTGGTGACCATCGTCGCCACCTACGGGCTGGGCCGCGCCATGTTCGGGCGGTGGGCCGGCGCACTGGCGGCGTTGGGCGTGTCGGTGTCGGCCACGCTGCTGATCTACGAGCACTACATCCTGGCCGAGCCGCTCTTCATCCCGCTGCTGACGCTTGGCATGCTGCTGCTGGTGCTGGCGCTCCAGCAGGGCGGCCTCCGCCTGTTCCTGCTGGCCGGCATCGTGCTGGCCCTGGCGGCCCTCTCGCGGCCCATCGGGCAGGCGTTGCTGCCGCTCGGCCCCATCATCATCCTCGTCCACCACTGGCGCGGCGGCCTGCGCGGCCTCGTGCCGGCTATCCGTCTCGCGATCGCACCAGCCGCGTTCGTCCTGATCGGCTTCGCGCTGGTGCTGGCGCCGTGGTCGGTCCGCAACTCGATGACGACGGGACGCGTGGACGGCGCGGGCGCGCTGGGCCAGAGCCTGATCGGGCGGATCGTGCGGCACGACGAGGGCTTCATCCTGCCGAAGCCGGACAGCCCCGCCCCGTACGCCGACGCCCGCAAGGCCGAGATCCGCGGCCTGATCCTGACCCAGATGAACCGCGACGCCCGTCCGAGCGCCATCAACCACCGCATCAGGAACGTGTTCGGGCTGACGGAGCCGCAGGCGGATGCCGCTATGCGCGAGGTCGCCATCGAGATCTTCACCAGCCAGCCCGGACGGTACGTCGAGGGCACGCTGGCGAAGTTCCGCCGCCTGATGATCGGCGAGGACGAGCGCTTCCGGACCCACTGGGCCACCCGCAAGGACGGCGAGTTGCGGGACGCCTGGACGAGCGAGGAGTCCATCGCGCACCTGTACAGCCCGCCCAGCCCGATCCAGGAGCGCGAGTTCTCGGTGGCCGAGGCGGTCACGCGGGTGTTTCAGCCGTACCTCTGGGCCTGGCTGCTGGGGCCGCTGGTGCTGCTGGGGATCGGGTGGGGCCTCTGGCGCGGGCCGCGCGCCGCGACGGTTCTGCTGGTGCTGACGGTGCTGGCGCTGGTCTTCCCGAGCGCCGCGCTGGTGGGGTATGTGCCGCGCTACCGCTACCCGGTCGACCCGCTGCTGCTAGTGCTGGCGGCCGGCGGCCTCGCGGCCCTGGTCAGCCTCGCCCGGACCGGGCTGGCCCGCGTCAGCCGCCGCCCCGCCTGACGGCTGCCCGCTCGCGCCACGGCCTGCACAATCCACAGCGGCCGGCGCGCGATATGGTACGGTCCATGGTGATGCAAACATGCCAGAAGGCAGCGGGCGGTGCTGACAAGACGGTGCAGCGCCGCGAGAGGACAGATGTTGTGGCCGATTTTCGCGAATTGGGCGTGAGCGAGGGGACGCTCCAGAGCCTCACCAGTATGGGCTTCGAGGAGCCAACCCCCATTCAGACCCAGGCAATCCCACTCTTGCTCTCCGGCCGCGACATCATCGCGCAGGCGCTGACCGGCACCGGCAAGACCGCCGCCTTCGGCGTGCCGCTGGTCGAGCGCGTCGATCCAGAGCTGCGCCAGCCGCAGGCCATCGTCATGGCCCCCACCCGCGAGCTGGCCGTCCAGGTCACCGATCAGGTGTGCAAGATCGGCCACCATCGCGGGATCTCCGTGCTGCCGATCTACGGCGGCCAGCCCATCGGCCGGCAGCTCTACATGCTGCATCGCGGGGTCCAGGTCGTCGTGGCGACGCCCGGCCGCCTGCTCGACCACATGCGGCGCGGCTCCATCGATCTGAGCGCCGTCACCACGCTGGTGCTGGACGAAGCCGACCAGATGCTGGAGATGGGCTTCGTCGAGGACGTCGAGTACGTGCTGGAGCACCTCCCCGCCGAGCGTGTGACCGCCCTCTTCTCGGCCACCATGCCGCAGCCCATCGTCGATCTGGCGCAGAAGTACCTCCGCGAGCCGGAGGTGCTGCGGCTGGTCAAGGCCCAGGGCCTGACCGTCCCCGACATCGACCAGGTCTTCTACATGGTGCCGTTCCCGCGCAAGCTCGACGCCCTCTGCCGTGTGCTCGACGTGAAGCAGCCCGAGCGGACCATCGTGTTCTGCGCCACCAAGCGGATGGTGGACGAGGTCAGCGAGGGGCTGAACGCGCGCGGCTACCCCGCCGAGGCGCTGCACGGCGATATCTCGCAGGCGATGCGCGAGCGCGTGCTTCGGGGCTTCCGCGGCGGCCAGACCGAGGTGCTGGTCGCCACGGACGTGGCGGCGCGCGGCCTCGACATCCCCGAGGTCAGCCACGTCATCAACTTCGACATCCCGCCCGACCCGGAGTATTACGTCCACCGCATCGGGCGGACGGGGCGGTACGGTCGGCGCGGCGCGGCGATCACCTTCGTGAACCCGCGCGAGATGCGGATTCTCAAGGTCATCGAGCGAGTGACCGGCGCGCACATTCGGCGCGAAGAGGTGCCCACCGCCGCCGAGGCCGAGGAGCGCGAGATCGAGATCCTGCGTGACCGGCTGACCAGCACACTGAGTGCCGGCGGCTGGGGCCGCTACCGCCCGATGATCGAAGAGCTGCTGCTGGAAGACCACGACCCGGTCGATCTCGCGGCGGCGGCGCTGCAACTGGTTGCCAGTGGTGTGGTCAGCACGCGACGCATGGGATCGGCGACGCGCTCGCTGACGCTTCCGACCATCCCAGCAGCAGCCGGCACAGCATCGTCCGAGCGCACCACGCCTCCTGGGCCTTCCGCACCGCTCGAACGATCCGGGGCATTCGAGCGGGCGGCGTCTCCTGAGCAGACTCGCGCGGCGGCGCGCGGTGCGCGGCCATCCTTTGCCGAGCGACGAGCGCCAGACGGACGGCCTGCTGCCGCCGGCCGGGATCGTGCGGGCGCGCCGCCGCTGCGACGCGCGCCCGCGATCTCGCTGGCTGCCGCCGACGCCCTCCGCGAGCGTCGCCCATTCGAGCGTTCGTCGGCTGGCGGCGCGACGCCCGACCGTGAGCGCCGCCCGTTCCGCGAAGGCGACCGGCCAGACCGTGCAGGCTACCGTGAGGACCGCACCGGCTACCGCGAGGACCGCCGCGCGCCCCGGCCCTTCGCCGAGTCGCGGTCCCCGCGCGCCGCTGACGACCGCCGCCCCATGCGCGACGCGGATGACCGCCGACTCCCCCATGACACCGACGACCGCCGGCCCGCCCGCGACATGGATGACCGCCGGCCTGCCCGTGATGGCGAGGAGCGCAGGCCGTTCGGCGACCGCAAGCCGAAGCGCTGGGTCAACGCTGGCAAGCCGGGCCGCTCAGGCGGGCCGAGCGGCACATTCGGGAGCAAGCCCGGCGGCAAGTTTGGCGGCAAGGCCCCGACGCGCGGCTCCAAGAGCGCCGCGCCGGGCGCTGGCCGCCCCGCCCGCCCGAAGCGCGCCCGCTAACCCGTTGTCCTCGCAGGCTGGCGGCCTGACGCGCTCACACCAGTCGCCTCAGGCCGCCAGCCCTGTCAATGCCGTAGACAAACGGGCGTGCAGTTGTCGCGAACAGGTCTTCCATGTGGTCGAGCAGCGCCACGATCAGGCGGAGGTACTCCCACTGCGTCGGGTTCGCGCTCTGAACCAGGACGAAGCAGCCCACGCCGTTGTCGATGATGGCCTGCCGCTCGGCCGGACGGTGCCGACTACGCTTGTCGCGACTCACTACGAGCCGCTCGCGCCGACCGACCTCGCGCAGCCAGACCCGATCAGGAGCGTCGCTGGCGAACTCATCGTCCAGCCAGCGGATGTCATCACGGACGAGTCGCAGTGCCTGGGCGACCGAGCGGGGGATCGACCTGTCGAAGAAGATCATGCTGCCAGTTTCAATTCGAACTGGAGCGCCCGCTCGACCTCCTTCGGATTGAGGCTAAAGTCCTGCGCGATCTGCTCGTTCGAGTCGCCGGCCAGCGAGCGTTCGCGGATGATCTCGGTGCGGATACCTGACCCCTTGACCACCGGCAAGCCGTAGCCATACGCCGGATCGATGGTGATGAGAGCGTCTTTCCCCAGGGGCCACCAGCGAATAGCGAGATCATCCGCGTACTCGAGATTCGCAAGGAACGGCTCAAGGATCTCTTTCCACGCCTGCATACGCTTACGTCGCCCCTAACCGCGACCTCGACCAGATCGAGGAACGAGACTCCGTCGAGGTGCTCGGAGCGCGCTGTCACCGGCGGTACGGACGCTCGCAGCCCATCGCGGCCACGATAGCTGTAGCCAGCCAGCCAGCGGCGCGCCGTTCCCCGGCTGACCCCCGCAAGGTGATCGGCTTCGGCAAAGGAGTAGCGCGGCAGGCTGCACGGTGGCGAGACCCTGGGATGCGTGCAGGGCGATTGCATGTTCGTCCGTGTTCCCGAAGCGCGACTAGACGAGCGGTCGGGGACTGAAGTCCCCGCCTACACGCATGCAGTCGCTGCGCGACGGCCGTCGGGAACGGCAGGCACTGGTGCGACTGGAGCGTCGCGCAGCGACTGCAGGATCGTAGGCGGGGCTTTCAAG
>JADZEM010000155.1 GCA_020850535.1 Chloroflexota bacterium | reverse complement strand
CGGTCAGCGTGGTGTCCTTCGCACGTTCACCATCGCTTACCGGCGGGGCCCTCCGGCCGGCTCATTCAATCGCGAGGCGGGGACTTTTCGTGGCCACCACTGGGGACTTTAACTTGGCCACGGACAGACCGCCCGTTCCATGATGCTTCGGGGACACCAATGAACATGCAATGGCCCGGACGAATCAGTCCGGGCGATTGCATGTTGATGTCGTCGTGCGGCGGCGTCGGGGCTTGAAAGCCCCGCCTACGATCCTGCAGTCGCTGCGCGACGCTCCCGGCTCACCTGTCCCTGCCGTTCCCGGCGGCCGTCGCGCAGCGACGGCGTGACTGTAGGCGGGGACTTCAGTCCCCGACCGCCCGTTCATGATGCTTCGGGTGCACCAATGAACATGCAATCGCCCTGCTTGTCACACCGGGGCGATGTCACACCAGGGCGATTGCATGCTGGTCTTGATGTGCAGCCCCGACCGCTCGTTTGATAACGTTTCGGGAACACTGATAATCATGCACTGTCCCTGCCGGTGGCGTCCGAACGCTGAGCGGCCATCTCCCGACTACCGGTTCGTGTCGATCTCGAACAGCAGGAACTGGTTGATCTGCGGCGGGTCGAACGCGCTGAAGTTGTCGTCCGACATCACGATCAGGCTCGGCTTGCCGTTCGG
Organism: Chloroflexota bacterium; assembly: GCA_020850535.1. NCBI lineage: Bacteria > Bacillati > Chloroflexota > Chloroflexota bacterium. The sequence continues at coordinate 14,300 of JADZEM010000155.1, read as the reverse complement.
CAGGCGCGGCCCGAGCGCCAGCCCTTCGAGGTTGTCGGCCGCCACGCCAATCGCCGTCATGTTCACGAGCAGCGTCTTCTTTGCGTAGCGCCCGTTGTACGGGTTGGGGAGTGCGTCCACGTCGCGTACGTCGGTGGCGTCCTCGAGCGTGACGCCGTAGATGTTCACGTCGTTGCCGACGCCCGTGGCGAAGCTCCGCTCCATGACCAACAGGTCGTACTCCGGCAGCAGGTCGCGCACCCACATCATGGCCGAGACGCCGTTGTCCCCAAACTGATCGGCCGGCACCGGCGTCGCATAGACTTTCTCGACGGGGTAGACGTACTCGGCAGTGGAGCGGCCTTCAGCGCCGTACAGCTCCATCCGCAGGATGCGGACGTTGGTGCCGGCCGTGGTCGTGGCGATGGGGCCATCCTGCGCCAGGGCCTCCTCGTTGGCCAGGAAGAGGGTCTGCTGCGACGGCGTGATCGCCACACCCTCGAAGCCGAGATTGCCGCGCACACCCTTCGTGACGCGGGGCCGCCCATCTGGGCCGGGCTCGGCGACCGTGACGAACCGGCTCGGAACGGGCAGCTCGCCCAGCAGCGAGCCGTCCAGCCCGAACCTCCGAATCCACGGCTTGCCGTCCCGGTCGCGCTCCGACGACACGATCAGGGTGTCGTCGGCCAGGAGGATGATCTCCTCAAGGTCGCTGTCGTTGCGCTCGTACGGCTGAATGCCGGGCGTCTGGGCATCGCTGTCGAGGAAGGTGACGCCGACGACGCGCACATCCTTGATACCGCTGTCGTCGAAGTCGATCTGGAGCGTGTAGAAGCGTGGAGACTGGTTCTCGCCACGGTCGTCGCAGATGGCGTAGAAGACGCCGCGCTTCGCGTCGAAGGTCAGCCCGGAGAGGCCGCCTACCGTCGTATCCTGGAACGTTCGCTTGCTCTCGAAGCTGTACTGCCCCAACAGGCGCAGCGGCCCCGCCTGAGCGCCTACATTCCACGGCCAGAACAGGCAGGCCAACGCCAGCACCAGCCCGATCAGGGTGACACGCAGCATCCCGAACGTCCCTCCTACCCAGAGCACGCACCGGCCCGTCAGAGCCGATCCCCATGTGCCCCAGGGTGACCGGCTCAACGGTGCGGCTCTCAGTGTGAGGCCGGCCTGACAGAAGGTCAAGAGACATTCGGGTCTCTCTGGCACGAATCTGTCGAAAAGGTCTGCTTCTGGAGCGGCTGTCGCCCCCTTATTCGCCCTGGCTACGGCCGGAGGCAGCGATTCTCGCCGCTCTCGTCAAACAGGCAGTCGCCGTCAGCGCTCAGGAGCGTGACCCGCTGCACGGTTGGGAACTGGCGCAGGGTGGCCTCGATGGCGCTGCGAGCGCGAGCGTCCTGCCCGATGCCCGCCGACCGCGGTTGCTGGCAGAGCTTGAGCGTGGCCGCGCCGTCTACGATCCGCAGGGTGAAGCGCTCGCCGCCGCAAGTGGACGGCCCGACAAGCATCGCGCCGACCTCAGAGAAGTAGCCCTGCGCGCGTTCGTCGGCCGTCGGCCCCTGGAGCAGCGCAAGCATGGCGTGGCGGGCCACGCCGGCGTCGTCGGCCATCCGTGAGACCGGGAAGACCGCCGAGAAGTCGGCGTCAGACTCGGGCCGTTTCGAGAAGAAGACCGCGATCTCGTGGCGGATCTCACTGGCCGGGGCGGATGCGGAGACTGGCTGTGGCTGCTCCTCGGCGGATCGGCTGGTTGCGGCCACGGTGGCAGGGCTGGCCCAGGCGAAGGCCGTGACCTCCGCGCCATCTGGCACCAGGACCGACGGGTCCGCCCCATCCGCCGTGAAGCGAAAGTCGCTGCCGTACGCCTTGAACGGGTCGTCGCTCGGGCTCTCTGCTGCGACGGGGATCGCGCCTGCGCTAAGCAGTGCGCCAAGCGCGACGCTCAGCGCCAGTGCCGCGCGCATACCTACGCGCGCGGCACTGGCGGCGAATCGACTGATAGCCTGGACCTGCATACGGACGCTCCTGCCGGGCTGCTTGCTGACTGTTGAACCGCGCGCTGCGCCGCCGGCGAGCCTGTCTCAGGTTGATGGACGCTGGAGCCTGGCAGCTTGTTCCCCCGGTTCGGACAAGAGATCGACCGGGACAGGTTCCAGCTCGTCGGGGCGTGAAACCCCGATGCCGTTCAGAGAGGACGCCGTCCGCACCACGAGCGTCAGCGAGTCAGACGTGCGCCATGCGGGTCCACTCGCCGACGCTCGCGGTACGGAAGCACGACCGTGGTACGGAAGCGCGAGCGTGCAAAACTGAACGGCATTGGGCATAGCACGCCCGACGACCGCGCGTCTCACGGCGTTCTGGGCACGCCAACGACCGTGCGACGGCGCGTGAGCACCGGGCGGCTGGAGCGGGCGCCTCGGCTGTAACGAGGTGGCGAGGCCCCCACGTCACCGTCAGGATCGCGTCGAGCGCCCGCCGAAAGTTGCTGTCTGCGGCGTTACGTCCGGCCGGGCGGTCGCTATCGGCCAGATGGCCGAGTGCGCGGACACACAATGGTCAGCGGGACTCACCAATTGGCGCGACGTAGGTGATCCCGTACAGCGCCCACTGCTGGCCGTTCCGGGTGAGGCCGATGCCGATGTTCGCCGTGCCCGGCCGGGCCGTCGTCGGCGCCGTCACCGTCCACGAGCAGACGTCGCCCGAGGCAGCCTGCCCGGCCAGCTCGATGACCGGCTCTCCCCTGAACGCGATCGAACCGGTGCAGCTTGCTCCGTTGACGGTCACGGCGTTGATGGTGAACTCCTGGCCGGGCGCAACCGACGACGGCAGATCGCGGAACGACGGTGACAGGATTCCAAGATCCATCCCGCCCTGGGCGTGCGCGACCGATGATCCGGGCGCGAGCGGGAGCGGCGCGTCGGTAAACTGGGCCGTCGCCGTCACGAGCAGCGCTGCCAGGGCGGGCGCAACGAGGCGGCGTCGGGAGAGCAGCCATCGAACCATCAGGCGGCATCCTCTGTGAGAATCGTCATCAAAGGATGCCACGTCAGCTGGTCAGACGTGCCGAGTTACGCCGTGAAGCCCGTCACGCGGGGAGTGGCGTGGCGCACCGTTCACACGATGCGCTGGCGATAGTCTGGCGCGAAATCTGTGCGGGTGATGTTCTCGACAACGAATCACGGAAAAATCGGTCAGATGGCCGATTCACCTGGATTCGACCATCCTGCCGGTCCCCTCAAGTGTGTTCCTGCGTTCTCAATGAATGGAGCCACCAGCACCAGGACGTAAGGAAGAGGGTGTGGCGGTCATGCAGGCGAGCGGCGAAAGGTCGGCGATCATGGAATCCGTTCCGGCGGTGTCGCCCGGGATCGAGCGCGTGTTGAACATGCTTGCTCAGCAGGCGCCCCGTGCGGACATATTGGAGCCGTTTATTCAGGCGGCGCGGGACGTGGCGGCGCAGGAGTTCGGTTCGGAGGTCACCCCGGGCAAGCTCTCGGTGACCAATGCGCCCGACACCATGCAGGACGTGACCGTCGTCATCGGTATCACGGGAAGGCTGACGGGCATTGCCGTCTACGGCATGTCGGAAGAGATGGCCATGGCCGTCGTGGGCAAGATGATGGGGTCGCCCATTGACGAACTGGACGACCTCGCGATCTCGGGCATCGCGGAGATGGCCAACGTCATCACCGGGCACGCGACGACGCTGCTGACGGCGATGGGCCTGCACTGCGACATCTCGACCCCCACGGTCTTGCTCGGCTCGGGGGCGCGCCTCAGCACCGGCAAGATCCAGCGGCTGGTGATGCCGCTCCACACCGACCTCGGTGTCTTGCAGGCGCAGGTGGCGGTCAAGGTCACCAGCGCGAAGTCCTGACCCGGGCGCAGCGCGCTCCTGCCCCGCCCCCCTTCTTCTTCCAGGACACCTGCACGAACAGCCTCGCCACAGTGGTGGCGGGGCTGTTCGCGTCCTGGCAGCCGGCGCCTCGGCTCGTGCCGGCTCGGCTGCCCTGGCCCGGGCCGGTTGCACCGACGATGCCGAGCAGGCTGCGTGTCCCAGGTGGGTTGCGCGACCCAGGCAGGCTGCGCGACCCAGGCAGGCTGCGCGCATCACCGTACCTCTATGACGCCGGAGCCGCCGCCACCAGCCGTCGCTTCTCGGGCGCGAACAGCGCGAACAGGGCGGCGACGCTCATCGCGAAGGCCGCCGTCGTCAGCAGGGCCGTGTTTGTACCCCAGCCGTCGGCGATCACGCCCAGAATGAATGGACCGATCACGTACCCGGTCTCCGAGAGCATCCGGAAGGTGCTCATCGTCGAGGCGTTGGTGCCGGGGCGGGCGCTGTCCGCGACGTACGCTTCCGGCGAGGACTGCCCCAGCCCGAGCGCCAGACTCCAGGCTGCGCAGGCCAGCAGGAAGCCGGGAAACGACGGCGCAACCATGAACAGGAGCATCGACACGCCGGTCATGGTCGTCGCCGGCACGATCATCTTCTTCCGACCGATGCGGTCGGCGAGGGTGCCGGCCGGAACCGTCAGGAGGGCGGCGGCGACATTCATCGCCGTCAGCGCCAGCCCGAGTTGATCGGGCGACATCCCGATACGCTCCTGGGCCAGCACGGGGATCAGGCTGAACAGCGCGCCGGTCCTGGCGAAGAAGGCGGTGAACCCGACGAGGCAGACCAGCAGGAACGGCCGCTGCACCGCGAGCAGGCGGACCTGGGACCAGAACGATGGGCGGTCGGCGTGGGACACGCCACCCATGGCGGTCCGCAGATACTTTGTCTCCGGCACGCGGAACCACGCCAGGACCGCCGCCAGCCCGCCCATGCCGGCGTAGGCCCAGAACGGGGCGCTCAGCCCGAAGGCGTCCGCCAGCAGGCCGCCGGGCAGCGGACCAAACCCGACCGCGAGGCTGAAGACGGCGCTGTAGGTGGCCATCATACGGCCCCGGCGCTCGGGGGTGCTGATGTCGGCCAGCATGATCTGGCTGGCGGTGATGACCAGCCCGGCCCCGAAACCAGCGATGAACCGCGCCAACAGGAACGGCAGGTACGACGGTGCGATGGCGCACAGGAGGTTGCCGGCCACCGTGATCAGGCCGCCCAGGGCCAGCGCGTACCGACGCCCGAACGTGTCCGAGATCAGCCCGGCCGGCAGCCCGACCAGGAACCGCGCCAGTCCGTACGCCGCGATGGTCAGCCCGATGGCTGCCAGCGGTACGTCGAAGGTCCGGGCGTACAGCGGCACGGTGGGCACGATGGCCCCGAATCCCAGCTGATTGACGAAGATGAGCAGGCAGATCCAGGCCAGGATCCGGTTCTCGGCGTACCAGACGGCCAGGCCGGCCGCCGAGGGGACGACTTTCATCGACCGACGACCGGGATCGTCGCGGGCTGTGGCTGCGCTCCCGCCTCCTCCGCGAGGCCGGGGGCATAGACGGCGCTCACGACCTCGTCGATGCAGGCGTCAAGCAGCCCAAGCTCGGCGGCAAGGTCGAGCATCGTGTAGCGCCGCCGGATCAGGCGGGCGGCGCGCAGGTCCGCCCGCAACTGCTCCGGCCCGACCCCCACCTCGGCCGGCGTGGCGGCGGCGTCCAGGTCGGCCAGCCGGCGGCGCAGCGCGGCCGGCGGCAGCAGTTGCGCCTGAAGCCGCTCGCGCAGGGCCGGCCACGCCTCCCGCGCCAGCTCCAACCGCCGCCGCAGCTCGTCGGCGCTCGGCAGCTTCGCGAGGCTCTCCACGACGGCTCGATCGGCGATCTCGCCGGCCGGCAGCGCCGCGCGCACTGTCTGCTCGACTGCCGTCGCCGATGGCAGCGCCGCCACCCGAGCCTCGACATCCAGCGCGTCCAGGTCGCGCGCCAAGAGGCGCCCGTACAGCAGGCTGACCAGCACCGTTCCGATGCCGACCTTGACGCCGTGCGATGGCATCGTCCCGTTGTGGCTGAGGCCGAGCATCTCCCAGAGGTGGCTGATCAGGTGCTCGCCGCCGGAGGCCGGGCGCGAGCTTCGGGCGGCCTGCATCGCCAGCCCTGAGAGCACGAGGCCGAGGAAGAAGTGCTCGGTGGCGGTGGGATCGTGCTGGCGCAGACGGCCGGGGGCGCTCAGGGCGTCCCGCAGCGGCGCCTGAACCAGCGACCACGCCACCGCATCGACCGGCTCGACCCCGAGGGCGTCGGCCACGATCCAGTCTGCGCCGGCCGTCACCTTGCCGAGCAGGTCGCCGTAGCCGGCGGCGGTCAGCGGCGTCGGCGCGGCGGCGATCACGTCCAGGTCGGCCACGATGGCGGCCGGGGCCGGGCAGGCAAAGGTCTGCTTGAAGCCGTCCCGCGTGATGGCCGCGCCGAACGCCGCGTAGCCGTCCATCGAGGCCGCGGTTGCCACCACCATGTACGGCCGGCCGAGCCGGGCCGAGGCCAGCTTGCCCAGGTCGTTGAGCGTCCCCGAGCCGACGACCACCGCCAGGCCGGTGTCCCTGCTCAGCGCTTCCTGAACCGATTCAACATGCGCGATGTCGGCGTGGATGCCGTCTGGCAGCAGGATCGGCTCCCGGGTCTGGCGGCCGGCTGCGCGCAACAGGCCGTCGACGCGCTCGCCAGCGACGCGCCAGGTGGTCCGATCGGCGACCACGACGGCTGGGCGGCCGTCGGCGATGGCGTCGAAGGTCGCGACGACGGACTTGATCGCGCCGGGGGCCAGAATCAGGTGACGCGTATCGGTCGCGACGCTGAGCGCACGCTCGACGAGCGCTCGGGAGCTGGACATGCGATGTGCCTCCGCCGTGGCATGGCGCGGTCCGGCCGCGAGCGCCGCGCCGCATCGGTCAGGATAGCCGGTCGGGGTCCGTGTGTGACGGCGGTCAGCGGGCTGGTCAGCCCAGCTGGAAGGCCGCCAGTTGATGCATCTGCTCGCGGGTGGCCGGGTACAGCGAGCGATAGACCTCGTACAGCCGGTCATAGGTCGCGGTGTGCTGGCCGTTCGGCTCGATCGTGGCGGCCGGCTGGTTCCAGCGGGTGTGCTGGTCGGCCAGCCCGGCCGCAATGGCTGCCAGCAGCGCGTCCCCGTAGGCCGCGCCGATGGTCTCGCGCGGGATCTCCTGCGGCTGGCCCAGGATGTCCGACACGATCTGCGGCCAGAGGTCGCCCTGGGTGCCGCCGCCCACGGCGACCAGCCGGCGCGGGTGGGCGGCGGCCGCCCGCAGCGTGTCCATGATGTGGCGCACGCCGTAGCCGCTCGCTTCCAGCAGGGCGCGGTAGAGGTGCCCCCGACCGTGGCTGAGCGTCAGTCCGAGGATCATGCCGCGCGCGTGCGGATCGTCGATCGGGGCGCGCTCGCCGGCGAAGTACGGCAGCACCAGGAGGCCGTCGGCGCCGGCCGGCACGCCGGAGGCCTCGCCCAGCAGCTGCTCGTAGGGGATGCCGCCGGCGATCTCGCGGAGCCAGCTCGTCAATGCCCCGGACGTGGCAAGGCCTGTTGACAGGGAGCTGGCGCCGGGGAAGACGTGGGTGGTTCCCCAGAGTCCGGGATACGGCACGAGCCGGTCGACGACCTGCACCACCATCAGCGTGGTGCCGTACATGAACATCACGTCGCCAGGATCGCGCACGTCCACGCTGAGCGCCTCAACCCACGCGTCGATAGATCCAGCCGCCACGGGGACGCCGGCCGGCAGGCCGGTCTCGGCGGCAGCGGCAGCCGTAACCGCCCCGACCGTCTCGGCGGGCCAGACGAGGCGCGGCAGCTGGAGGCCCGGCGCGACCTCGGAAGCCCAGTCCTCGGCCCAGCGCTGGTGCTGTACCTCGTAGAGCGGATCGACCTGGCTGGCGGAATGGTGGTCCAGGACGTACTCGCCGGTCAGGCGCTGCACGACGAAGCTGTTCGCCATCAGCAGTTGCCGGGTCTCGGCCCAGACCCGCGGCTCATGGCGGCGCAGCCAGAGCAGCTTCGGGCCGACCGCCTGCGACGAGAGCAGGGTGCCGCCACGCACCAGGATGGCATCGGCCCCGAACCGCTCGGTCAGGTCGGCGATCTCGCGGGTCGAGCGGCTGTCGATCCCATAGAGGATCGCTGGGCGGAGCGGCCGGCCATCGGCGTCGGCCGGCAGCAGCGTCGGCCCGATCCCGCTGACGCACAGCCCGACGATCCGGCTGGCGGACTCGCCGGCCCGCGCGACAAGCTCATGGGAGAGCGTCAGGAAGTCGGCCCACCAGATCGTCTCGGCGTCGTGCTCGGCCCAGCCGGGGCGCGGCAGCGAGAGCGGGTGCGGCCTGGAGGCGACGGCGACGATCCGTCCTGCTGGTGACGCCAGCACGCCCTTCGAGCCGGACGTGCCGATGTCGATGCCAAGGAGTAGCTCCCGCGGCCGCACGCTCATCGTCGGTGCCCTCACGCTGGGTCGATGATGGGACACGGCGGCGTGCCCCGCGCGGCCAGTGTACGCGAACGGTGGTCCAATGGCACGCACGCGCGTCGGGCGTCGTTACAACCAGAGATGAGCTGATCTTGAACGGCCGCAACGGCCGGAGTGCAGCCGCCAGCGGGAAACGGTCTTCTGCGGTGGCGGCGGGAGGGTGCGGCGTGGTGCTGCTGTACGGACATCGTGGCGCGAAGGGCGAAGCCCCAGAGAACACTACGCCCGGATTTCGCTATGCGCGGGCGCTGTACCTGGATGGCGTGCAGCTCAACGTCCGGCTCTCAGCCGACGACGAGCTGGTGGTCATCCACGATGAGACGGTGGACCGCACCACGACCGGGCGCGGCGCAGTCTCGAAGCTGAAGGCTGCCAAGCTGGCGGAGCTCGACGCCCGCGCGGACTTCCCGTCCTGGCCCGAGCCGGCCGGCGTCCCGACGCTCGACGACGCGCTCGACGCCGCCAGCGGCATCCCTCGGCTGGCTGTCAGCATCCAGCCGGACGAGCCGAAGCGGCTGGCGCGGGTCTGCGAGAAGGTCGTCCACCTGATGGAGAACCGCTGGATTCTTGACCGCGTCATGGTCATCTCGACCAGCGACGAGGCGCTGGCGGCCATCGAGTATCGCGCGCCGTTCCTCCCCCGTACGCGGGCCGGCTGGTTCGGCAGCGAGGCCGACCTGGACGCCGCCCGCGACCTGCGCTGCCGGGCGATTGCCGTGCCGTTGGCGACGTGCTCGCCGCTGCTGGTGCAGGAGGCGCATGCCCGCGAGCTTGAGGTGGTCGGGTGGCAGGGCAACACGGCTGAGGATGTGAAGGCGTTTGTGGCGGCCGGCGTGGACGCCGTCGTCACCGACTTTCCCACCGTTGCGAAGCGGGCGCTCGGGCGCATCTAGCCGTCGGCCCTTGCGGCACGTCTTCCCGACGCAGATGTCACAGTTGTGCGTTGCCATATCGCACACGTCAGCATCGCAGGCGACGTTGGCACGCCTCCTGCACGCACCCTTTTGCAGAGGGGACACATTGTGCCGCCAGACAGCACGGCGGCGCCGTTGGCTGCGAAGGAGGTACGTATCATGGCTGACCCCGTGTCGGATCGCCTGTACCTCGGGCGCATCGTCCCGGGTATGGATGTCTGTGACGTCACAGGCGAGAAGGTTGGCTCCATCTCGCATATCTACCGTATCGACGAGAACACCATGACCGAGCCGGCCAGCCGTAACTTCGAGGAGATCATCGAGGTGTCGTCCGGCTTTCTCGGGTTGGGGAAGCGGTACTACATCCCGATGAGCGCCATTCAGGAGGTGCTCACCGACTCGGTCTTCATCTCGAAGTCGCGCGAAGCGTTCGGCGAGTTGGGATTCGAGGAGAAGCCCGCGCATCTGGCGTCGCTCACGTGACGCTACGACTCACCTGACGCTCTTTCGCTCACATCTACCAGACACGTAGCGCCTGCCGCCGTTTGGCCTATGGGGCGGCCGAGCGGCGGCGTGGGCGGCGGCGATGTCAGGCTGCGAGTTGCAACGGCTGACACTGTTCGAGTGCGGCCAGCGCGATGGGCGTGTCCCGAAACGAGCGCCGGTGCGGCTCGGCCGGGAAGGTGGCTGCTCGGGCGGTGTCATTCGGAGCGAACGCGAAGACGCCCCCGCCACGCGCTGAGGTGGATGGCAGGGGCGCCGTGACCACAGGCTGCTTGAGCTGGTCTCCTGGAGAGCTGGTCTCCTGGAGAGCTGGTCTCCTAGAGGTTGTAGAGCTTCTTGGCGTTGTCGAACTGGATCGCCTGGGTGACCTCGTCGGAGAGGATCGTCGGGAGGGCGAAGTCCGGATCGTCCGAGTCCCAGTGCGGGTAATCGCTGGCGAACAGGATGTGGCTTGCCATGTCGCCGAAGTGCTCCAGCATCTCGACGAACTGCTGCGGCTTGTGCGGCTCCTCGACCGGCTGGGTGGTCAGGTAGACGTGCTGGCGGATGACCTCAGACGGCAGCCGCTTGAGGTGCGGCACCTCATGGTGGAGCAGCTTGTAGGTCTGATCCATGCGCCACATCAGCGAGGGGATCCACCCGAAGCCGTTCTCGACCGACACGAAGTTCAGGTTCGGGAAGGTCTCGAAGACGCCCTCGGTCACCATGCTGATGACGTTCGCCTGGGCGGCCTGGGCCGGCCCGACGTGCTCCTCGAGGTAGAACGACGGCCAGCCCGCGCCGGTGATCGGGTAACCGTACGAGCCGAAGGCGTGCGACATGATCTGCAGGTTGTTCCTGGCCGCCGCCTCGTAGATCGGCCAGTACTTGCGGCGGCCCATCGGCTCGTGGGTGCGACCCGGGAAGAAGACCTGGACGAACCGCTTGTCCTGCGCGCAGCGCTCGACTTCCTTGGCGGCCGTGTACGGGTCTTCCGGCGAGATGGCGATGGAGGCCCGCAGGCGCGGCTCGGGATCGAGCCACTCGTTGATCTGCCAGTCGTTGACGGCCGTCGCCAGCGCGGCGCCGAGGTCGAGGTTCAACTGGCGCGCGGCCGGGGTCAGCGGGATCAGCATGGCGTGGGCCACGTTGTACGGGTCGAGGAAGTCCTCGCGGGAGAAGGCGACCTCGGAGCCGGCCCGGCGGCCGGACGGCGGGATCGCGTCCTCTCGGTGGTCCATGAAGCGTGGGTAGTACCCGCCCGACGACCCATGCAGGCCGAACGTGTCGATGTGGTCCCGCCAGTTCTTGGCGAGGTACGGATAGAGATCCTTGATCGAGTCGATCTCGTTGTGGAAATCGCAGTCGATCATGGCCGGCCGGGTGCGCCGAGTACGCGCGTCACGCTCTGGCAGGATAGCGACCATCGTTCAGGGCTCCTTTCGAGAGAGAGGGGCTCTCGGTGGTGCTGGGGACGGGCGAGGTGTCCGTCAGCGGGGCGGAAGTCCGGGCCGTTGAGGGGGCCTCAACTCGGCGCTAGAGCCGGTACAGGGCGCGAGCGTTCTCGCTGCGGATCATCCGGGCCGTCGACTCAGGGAGGCTCCGCAGCAGCGTCTCCTCGGGCGAGGAGGGGTAGGCATGCGGGAAATCGCTGCTGTAGAGCAGCATAGCATCCGATCCAAGCTGCCCATACACTTCGAGCAGTTTGCGCGGATCGTTCTCCGGCGCGTCGGTCGGTTGGATCGTCAGCCGGACGTGGTCGCGGATGTACTCCGAGGGGGCGCGGCGGACCCACGGCACCAGCCGGCGCAGGTTCTTCCACTCCTTATCGAAGCGCCACATGTGCGGCGGCAGCCACGTCCAGCCCGACTCGAGCAGGACGAGCTTCAGATCGGGGAAGTGGTCGAACGTGCCTTCGCAGACGATGCTCGTGAGCTGCGTCGCGAAGACCTGGGCCATGCCGGCGTGCTCCTCGAAGTAGTACGAGGGCCAGCCTTCGGGGGTCGGCGGGACGCCCGGCTTGCCGCCGAAGTGGACCGCGCCGACGAGATTGTTGCGGGCGATGGCTTCCCACATCGGCAGGTGGTTGCGGTTGCCCAGCGTCTGGCTGGTGCGGACGGGGATCTGCACCTGGACGAACCCGGGATGGTGGGCGACCCGCTCGATCTCGCGGGCGGCGGCAGCCGGCGTCTGGACTGGGATCACGATGGAGCCGCGCAGCCGGCTGTCCTTGTCCAGGAACTGGTCAAGCTGCCAGTCGTTGACAGCCGCCGCCATCGCCACTGCTGCGTCCGGGTTGTTCAGCGTGTCGATGGCGTACATGCAGTTGAGGATGGCGATGTCCACGCCAGACGGGTCGAGATGGTGCTTCCGCAGCAGCTCCAGCGAGGAGCCGGGCAGCGAGCCATCCTCCGGACGGGCGTCGTCACGCACCGTCATCGGCGCCTTCATCGGGTAGTAACTGTCGACCGGACCTTTGAACAGGGTCTGCTCGATGTGCTCAACCCAGTAGGCCGGCAGGTACGGAAAGAGTGCCTTGACGTTCGGCACTTCGATGTGCACGTCACAGTCGATCAGCGCCTGCCGGGTGGCTGCGGTGCCACCAGCAGCGGCCTGAGCGTCGATCATGGAAACCGACCTCCACATCCGCCATTGTACGTTGTCGACAATCACGCGGCCAACGCCCAAGAGCGGCCCCACCGAACCGTTTTACCACATTTCGGGCACTTCGAGTAGCCGGACCAGGGGAAAACGGGCTGTCAACACGATTGTCCTGCTATTTGTGGGACATCCGACACTCCCGGTCGCGGATTTGACGGCCCTATGTTCCTGAGGACGGGCGCACGCCGACCGCGCGACCGTTGGGGTCGACGACGGCCCGGTTGGGCGGCTGGACGGCCAGCGCCCGTGTGGAAGGGAGTGTTTCGGATGCAGCAGTCTGCCTCGCCTTGCGGTCTTTCGGCGCTGGAGGCCCGCGTTCACCACGATCTCGAATGCCTGTCGTTTCCTGCTCGAAGCTGGCTCGCGCCTCGGACGACACGGGCCGGCGAGCCGATTCTGGACACGCTGATTGTTGGCGGCGGTCAGTGCGGCATGGCGACGGCGTTCGGACTGATGCGCGACCGTGTCACCAACGTCCTGGCCGTGGACGAGAACGACGAGGGCCTTGAAGGCCCGTGGGTGACCTACGCCCGGATGAACACGCTCCGCAGCCCCAAGGCGCTGACGGGGCCGGATCTTGGGATCCCGTCGCTGACCTTCCGCGCCTGGTACGAGGCCCAGCACGGCGAAGCTGCCTGGGACGACCTGGGCCTGATCCCGCGCGGCGACTGGATGAAGTACCTGGCGTGGTACCGCCGTGTGCTGAACCTGCCGGTCCGCAACCGAACCCGTGTCGAGTCAATCGAGCCGACGGCGGACTACTTCACCGTCGCGACGACTCGTGACGGTCGCAAGGAGACGCTGTACGCCCGGACCGTGGTCCTGGCGACGGGCATCCAGGGCGGCGGCGAGTGGCACGTCCCAGAGTTCATCAGCGAGGTGCTGCCGACAACCTCGTACGCCCACACGTCGCAACAGATCGATTTCTCAGCCCTGAGGGGCAAGCGCGTGGGCATCCTGGGGGCGGGGCCGTCGGCCTTCGACAACGCCTACACCGGGCTCAAGTCCGGCGTCGAGAGTGTGCATCTCTTCTTCCGCCGGAAGGAGCTTCCGCGCATCAACCCGATCCGCTGGATGGAGTTCTCCGGCTTCCTGAAGCATTTCGCCGATCTCGACGACGCGACCCGCTACGCTGGCATCGACTACTTCCTGCAGTTCCGCCAGCCCCCGACCAACGACAGCTTTGGCCGCGCGTCCCAGTACGACAATTTCCACCTCTACCCAGAGTCTGGCTGGGAGCGCGTCGAGCAGGTTGGCGACAAGGTCCGCGTCTACACGCGGCGTGGGAGCCATGACCTGGACTTCGTCATCATCAGCACCGGCTTCGTGACGGACCTCAAGTACCGCCCCGAGCTTGCCTCCGTCGAGCGGCACATCGCACGGTGGGAGGACCGGTACACGCCGCCGGTCGGCCGCAACAACCCGATCGTCGATGTGCATCCGTACCTCGGATCGCAGTTCCAATTCACCGAGCGGTCTCCGGGCGCGGCGCCGTACCTGAGCCGGATCTTCCTGTTCAACTACGGCGCGCTGGCGAGCCTCGGGCTGTCAGGCTCGGCGATCAGCGGCATGAAGTACTCGATCCGGCGGCTGCTGGACGGTGTGACGGGCCAGTTGTTCGCCGCTGACTCCGAGCGGTTGCTGGCGGAGTACTTCGCCTACGACAAGCAGGAGTTTCTGGAGACCTCCGCGCCGGCGGTTGGGGCACGCTGACGTCGCGGACGGCCGGCGGAGCAGCGGAATCGCGAACAGCGACAGCAGCAGCGTCGGCCAGGCGTCGGCGAACAGCGGCTGCACGTCGCGCAGCGCGAAGTCGAAGCCGTTCTTGGGCGTGTTCAGGTGAGCGTAGACGGTG
>JADZEM010000154.1 GCA_020850535.1 Chloroflexota bacterium | reverse complement strand
GCCGGTTGTTGGTGGCGCCGACCAGCAGGCTCGCAGAGGTCGGATCGTACGCGCCGCTGGCGACGGCCTCGACGCCGGTGAAGCGCCAGGCGATGGCGCCGGCGGCGAGATCCCAGGCCCAGACGCCGGCCGTGCCGCGCGGCATGAAGAGGCGGCCGCCGCCGCAGACCGGGAACGCCTCGACGGGGACCATGCCCCGCCAGGTCGAGGTGCCGCCGTTGGTGTCTGGGCCGTCGCTCCAGAGCCACGTCCAGGGGCCGACGGGGGTGGCGTCGTTCGCGCCGGTCCGGGCCGCGTTGCCGCCGTGCTGGTGCCAGGTCGTCGTCGACGTCTGGGCCAGCGGGGCCTGCGCTGTGCTGGCAAAGGCGGATGAGGGGGCCACGCGCGCGGCGTCCACGACCGCGTCGAGCACGGACGGACGGCCACCTCGCTCAGCAGTCGAGACGCCGGAGCCACCCGCGTCCCCATGGAGCGCGCCGCCGACGTGCAGCCCCGCGCCCACCGTTCCGGCTACCAGTCCCACCAGCGCCTGCCGGCGCGTGATGCGCGAAGCGAGGCGCGATACCGCACCGAAGGTTCGGGGTGATCGCGTCATGCACGCCTCCGATCACGCATGCTGCTTGCTGGAACGAATGGCGTCGCCCTCCGGGAGACTGGCTGCTGCACGATGCTGGCAATGTGCCGACATTGCGGGTTGGACTCGAAGCCACAAAAGACGGTGATACGTCACATCCTGGAGCGCCGAGACACGATGCGCCGCCGTATTCTGTCCACGATCTATCTCACTAGTGTGTGACCGCTCGATGACGGACGTGTTTCGAAACGGTTCAAAATCTGAGCCATCCTACACGAGCCCGGGCGGTCGATCCAGGGATTGCAGCGTTTCTGATAGGTGGGACTGCCCAAAACTTGCCGAAGAGTGCGCCTCAGAATGGTGCGGTGGATGGTCCCGGTGTGCAGCCGCCGGCTGGAGGCCTCGCCGGCCGGCCCGGGGCGGGTGGTGAGGCGCCGAGCGGCTGCTGCCACAACCGCAGGCAGCAGAACGGTGATGGATCTTCATCCAAACTCAGGACCACCGCTCATGACTCGATATCCGATAGACTGTCCGTACTACGTTCCGTGCACATGGGGAGCGACACAGCCATGCTACGCCGTGTCACACGTTGGTCGCTCATCCTGCTGCTCGGCGTACTGATTGGCCTGGGCGCGCGGCTGCATCGCGCGCCGATCGATCTCAACGAATCGCCGTTCGTTCCCGAGGCGTTGGCGCAGTGGCTCGACCGAGATGACGTGGCGTATCCCGCGCATGCGATGCTGGCCAGGGTGCTGGATTGGACCCATGCTGATCCGGCGGCGGTTGCGTTGCAGTGGCTCAAAGCCGCTTCACACGCCCGTACGGAGGCGGAAGCGGATCGGGCGGACGCTGGCGTCAACGCGGCGCGGCTCAAAAGCGCCAACAGCGCGGCATTCACGGAAAAGGTCTGCCGGTTCCTCAAGCCCGATGAGAGTTTTCAGCGCGGAGGGCTGGACTGTCTGCCATCGATGCAGCGGGGTCCATCCAGTTAGCCCGCCATGGTGGGCAGAGCCTGACACGAGAGGTGTGCAAGCAAACGGAACGATGTTCGTCACGCGGTCTTAGAAAGACGGCGCAGGGCGATGGGACAACTGTTGATGCCGTGATGCGGCCTGTGCGCGGTGGCGCAATGTGCAGTGGCGCAAAGCAGAGGTATGTGGAACGCTGACGACGATGACGCTGGCGACGCGGCTGCCAGCGCCTGGCTCCTGCTGCTGCGAGACGGGACACCGGCCCAGAGACAGCATGCGCGGGTGGCGCTGGCTGGCATCTTCGAGCGGCGCGACATGCTGGCCGAGTCGATTGCGCTGCTTGAGGCGAACATCCAGGCGGGCGCCGTCAACGCCGACCATCTCCGATGGCTGGCGCGCCTCTACCGCGACCACGGCGACGTGCTCGGCGCGCTCCAGGCGGCGGCCGCCGCCAACAGCCTGCTGCTGGCCGACGGCCTGGTCCCTGCCTCCCCACGACTGCCCGAGGAGCCGGCCAGCGCGTCCGCGCCGGCGGCCCGGCCAGCGCCGGACCGCGCGCTGGCGCAGGCCCCCGCCCGTGCACTCAGCCGTGCCGTCACCAGCGCCCCTGCCCATGCGGTCACCAGCGCCCCCGCCCGCCGACCCCGGCGATGGCCGCGCATCTCGGCGCTCACCCTGGCCGGGGTCGGGTTGGGGCTGCTGGCGATCGGCATCACCGTGCTGGCTCAGCAGCGTGTGCCCCGCGCCCTGAGCGCGATGCCGCCCGTTTCACTGGCCGTGCCGACGCCGTCGCCGGCCGCCCCCGAGGCCGAGCAGACGCTGCTGGGCGAGTCGAGTGTGCTGACCCGACGCTTCTCGCTGGCCGGCGGCGTGTACGCCCTGGACTGGATCGCGTATCGCGGCCAGCATGGCGGCGGGGCCTTTGTCGTCCTGCTCACCGATGCCGAGTCGGGCGTACGGGTGGGCGAGCTGGTTCGCACAGTCGTGCCGCCTGATGAGCGCTTTCTGGAGCAGGTCACGCCGGCGCAGCGCATCCCGCCCGGGCGCTACGTCCTGGAAGTCGAAGCGCCCGGCAACTGGGTCGTGACGGTGTCGCCGCGCCCCCATTGACGATAGCTGGCCGGCGGACAGGCGCCCGGAGCGACGGCGTCCGCGGCGACTGACGCGGCTGGCTCAGCGCGCGGCGACCGTCATCGTGCGCGTTTGCTTGCCAGAACGATCTGTGCTCGTTTCGCTCACCGTGCGTGCACGATCGCGCGCACAGACGCGGTGTATGCCAAATACCTTGCAATGCTTGTGCTCTACGCACGGCCTTTCTGTTACCCTCACCCCTCGAGCAATCCCGTGCCGCATACCTTGAGCGTTTCTCTCGAGCAGACGCTCTGGGGAGTGCGCTGTAGACGGCCCCCCAGGCCGTGAACCTGCGAGCGTATCGCTGGTGCATCAAGTCTCAAAAGACCGGCGAGCGGGAGCATATGTAGGCGGGAACCGCTCAGCGATTCACCACATCATCGTGCATCGCCATGGATGGCAGTCAGCGTACAGAAAAGCCGGCCAGCGTTCTGGCTTGTGCTCAAGTCCCCCGGAGGACGATGGTGGCGCAATTGAGTCAGGCTCGTAGCTATCGACGTGCATTCGCGCTGCTGATATTTGGCGCTATTTTCGTCCTGGCGTTCGGTCGTCCGGAGCATTCGGCGTCCGCCGCCACTGGCGCACCCACCAGGATCGAGGAGGTCCGCCAGGTTGGCGCCACGGCAACCCCGACTCCCATCTCTGGCACGACCGTTGACAGCACCAGCGCCCAGATCACGTTCACGGGCTGGTGGCCGACCCAGACCAATGCCACGGTCATCGGCGGCTCCGAGCGCGTCGGCGAGTTTGGCGGGGACGCGGCAGCCTTCACGTTCACCGGCACCTCGATCACCCTGGTTTACCGCCAGGACACCAACCGTGGGCAGGCCCAGATCAGCATCGACGGCGCGGTGGTGGGGACGCTCGACCAGTATGGCACGGCCCAGTCGCAGAAGACCGTGACCTACAACGTCGCCTCCGGCACGCACACCGTGCGCGTGGTGGTGCAGCGTGCGAAGCAAACAGCATCGACGGCGTACTTCGTCGGCGTCGATGCCTTCGTGGTCGGTGGCGGAGTTGCAGCCACAGCCACCGCGACGGCCACCCGCACGCCGACGTCGCCCCCGGCAGCCACGGCCACGGCCACCCGCACGCCGACGTCGCCCCCGGCAGCCACGGCCACCCGCACGCCGACGTCGCCCCCGGCGGCCACGGCCACGGCCACCCGCACGCCGACGCGCACACCGCTCCCCACCAATACCGCGGCGCCGACCGCGACGTCAGGACCGGGTACGACCGTTGACAGCACCAGCGCCCAGATCACATTCACGGGCTGGTGGCCGACCCAGAACGACACGGCGGCCATCGGCGGCTCGGAGCGCGTCGGCGAGTTCGCCGGGGACGCGGCAGCCTTCACGTTCACCGGCACCTCGGTGACCCTGGTTTACCGCCAGGACACCAACCGTGGGCAGGCCCAGATCAGCATCGACGGCGCGGTGGTGGGGACGCTCGACCAGTACGGCACGGCCCAGTCGCAGAAGACCGTGACCTACAACGTCGCCTCCGGTTCACACACGATTCGGATTGTGCTCAGCCGCGCCAAGCAGACGGCGTCGACCGCGTACTTCGTGGGCGTGGACGCGTTCATCGTGGGAACTGCGCCCGGCCCCACCTCCACCCCCACGCTCACACCGACCGTCACTCGCACACCTGCGGTGACGCTGACGAGCACGCCGGTGCCCAGCGCCACCGTCACGCCCACGTCGGTGCCCTCGAGCGGCCGACGCATCAACGTGCCGCGCTTCAGCGGATCGTTCGTGCCGGGGCAAGCCGCCGTGTTCTGGTACGGCCGGGTGACCCCGTCCGAGAACTACACCGACGTGCGAATCAGCTACTCCTCGACGGATCTCTGGGTCCAGGCCAACGTCATGGACATGCATCTGCGCTACGATCCGTCTGGCCAGACCAGCCGCCTCGAGGAGTACGACTCGGTCGGCGTGACGATTACCGCGCCGACCGGCACCTACCGGTTCGTCTCCGAGCTCAGCTGGTTCGAGGCGCGGACGAACTATCAGCGCTCCAGCCCGGCCGTCCCGTTCACGACGACGGCTGGCTGGCGTGGCAATGCGCCCAACGGCGCGTTCAGCAGCACGGTGGACGACCGTGGCTGGGTTGCCACCTTCCAGATCCCCTTCTCAAGCCTCGGGATCTCAGCGCCCGCCGATGGCACGGTCTGGCCGCTCGTGGTCACGACCTTCGACCGTGATGATGACGCCGGCGCGCAGCGCTCGCAGGCGTCCTGGTCCGGCGAGGCGCGCTTCGGCCTGCCGACCTACACCGCGCCGACGACGGCGGCCGGCACCGTCTCGATCCGCCAGACGACCGGCGGCCCCTCCGTCCCCGATGTGGCAGTTGGCGGCGGCGCCGATTGTGGCGGCGCCGCGGACCCGGTCTACTTCGACCAGTGGGGGAGCTTCAACTACGCCGGCCGCACCGACATGAATGTGCAGAACCAGTCAGATATCGGCGACTGGCCCTGCTTCTCGAAGTACTATGTGACGTTCCCGCTCGGGTCGGTGCCCGCCGGTAAGCGCATTGTCTCGGCTCGGCTCGTCCTGCACCAGTTTGGCGGGTCCGGATCGACATCCGACACCCTCTACCCCTCGGTGATCGAGGTCTCGACGACGGACCAGGGGTGGAGCGAGTCAACGCTCACCTGGAACACGGCCCCGCTCGCGCGTGAGAACGTCTCGCGGGCCGTCGTCCCGGTCTTCAAGGACACCATCGTCTGGCCCGGCGTCGAGCGAACCTGGGACGTCAGTGCGGCGGTCGCATCGGCCTATGCGTCGGGGTCGCCGCTCGCCCTGGTGCTCTACTCGCCCGACGAACCGTACCACTCGGGGAAGTACTTCGTGACATCCAACACGGGCGACTGGAACAGCGCCGGCCGCCCGACGCTCGAGATCACCTGGGGCAACTGAACCCGGTCCAACCTGAGAACCGCGGGCTGCCATCGCCTGAACGACCTCATCCCCGAACCCCTCTCCGTGCCGGAGAGGGGTTCGGGGGTGAGGTCGCCTCGGAGCCGTGGCCTGGAGATTCCACCGTCGCGTTGGTGCAGGCCACCCGGGTTCAGGCCACCCGTCGCCGACGGCGCTCGGTGGTCGCGGCTGGCTGCCCGAGCGGCGTCAGCGGTCCCTCGGCCAGCGCCCGCCTCGCCACCACCGCCACGATGGGCGCGAGCGACGGCGCGTCCAGCTCAACGGTCCAGCCGCCCGCCTCCCGCAGCGGTTCGACCAGTTCGCCGGGGCCGGCAAACAGCAGCGGCTCGCCGCCGCGCAACCCGGGCAGGAGCGCCGCCAGCCGCGCTGCCTGAGCGGCCGTCCGCAGGAGGCAGACCAGGATGCCGCTGCCCGTATCCTGGCCCACCGGACGCACCAGCAGGTCGGGCGACACGACGCCGCCTTCCCAGGCGCGCGGCTCTGGCTCCCGCCGCACGGCCCAGCCCGGCTCGGACGCCTGCCCCGGGCCGATACCTTCCCAGATGGCCGCGTCGTCCCAACCCCGCGGCGCGTCCCAGCCGTCACCGACCCACGGTTCTCGCTCGGGGTGGGGCGTCAGGGCCGCCAGCGTCTCACCGCTCAGCTTCAGGCGTCCGCGCCGGCCACGGATCAGCACCGTGGCTGAGCCATCCTCGACCTGTGCGCCGCAGCGGTCCAGCAGACGCGCCACGAAGCGGGCGACCCGCCGCCCCTGCCGCGCCAACGACCCGAACGCGTCCGGCTGACCGCGCATGGCGATCCGCCCCCCGCCGCTCTCCGCCACCAGATCGACCTCGACCCGGTCGATCTCCGCCAGGGCGCGCAGTCGATCCAGGCTGCCGGCCCCGGGCCGCGCCAGCGTCAGCTCGACGCGCTCGCTGTGGATCAGCAGGGCCGCCACCGCCGACCGACGGTATTCGGCCAGGACGTCGGCCGGGCGCGGACGCTGGCCGAGGCGGGTCAGGATGGCGTGCTCGGGCGCGTCGAGCGCCGCCAGTCGATCGAGCTGGCCCGGCCGCAGCCCGAATCGGCCCTCCATCTGCGAGAAGACCTGTTGTCGTCGGACGCCGTCCAGGAACCCCGCACGGTCCTCGTTGGCGGCGTCCCAGAGGAGCACCCGCAGCGCCCCCGGCCCCAGCACGCCGGCCCGCTGGAGCTTGCTCCAGGCCGTCCGCGAGACGACCTCCTCCAGCAGCGGCGTCCGGTACCGATAGGTTCGCCCGATGCTGGCAACCATCCCGCGCGCCACCTTGTAGTCGCCGAAGAAGTGGACCAGCGCTTCCGGATCGAGCGCGCGCCGCTGCTCGCCCACCATCGTCTCGAAATACTGGAGGGCCACGTCGATGTTGGCAAGGATCGCCCGATCCTTCATCAGGCGGGGGTAGATCTGTGGATCGCCGTCGCCAGCTCGCCGCGCGGTGAACCGGACGTCTTTGGCCGAGAGAGGCATGATGGCTCCGTGGGTCGTGGGTCGTGGGTCGTGGGTCGTGGGTCGTGGGTCGTGGGTCGTGGGTCGTGGGGTGCGGGTGCGGGTCTACGTTCCGCTGCCGGCTCGCCGGCGGTACGCCGCCTTCCCCTCCGTCGTGCGGCGGCTGATCAACTCGTACAGGAGCGCTTCGCCGGGCTTCGGCCGCAGCACCCGCCCGAGCCGCTGGATGTACTCGCGGGTCGCGGCGCTCCCGCTGACGACGATGGCGACCCGCGCGTCTGGCACGTCCACCCCCTCGTTGAGGACGCGGCCGGCCGCCAGCTTGGTGTACGCCCCCGAGCGGAAACGCTCCAGCACCAGCCGGCGCTCGTCGGGCGGGGTCCGATAGGTGATCGTCGGGAGCGCCAGCCGCCGCCCGATCGCCTCGACCGTCGCCACGTGCTCCGCGAAGACGATGGCCGGCTCGTTCCGATGCTTCGCCAGCAATTCGGCCACCTTGTCGATCTTGCTCTGGGCGTTGAGCGCGATGCCGCGGGCCTGCCGCTGCGCCTGGAGCGCCCGGCGCGCGGCCGGGTCGTGCGTGCTCTGCCGGATCAACTGCTCGAACAGGCCGCCGCGCCCGAGCGAGCTGCGCCTGCTCGAGAGATACCAGCGCCACTCGGCTGAGAGCAGGTCGTAGCGGGCGCGCTCCTCGGGGGTCAGATCGACGTAGATCCGGTTCTCGCGGTAGCGGGCGATGTGCCCCTCTTCTGCAAGATCGGCTGGCCGCCGTCGGTACACCTCCGGACCGATCAGCCGGGCCAGGTCGTCGTGGCCGCCATCCGCGCGCTCGGGCGTGGCGCTCAGCCCGAGCCGCCAGGGGGCCGACGCCTTCTCGGCGATGGCGCGGTAGGTCGGCGCGGGCAGGTGGTGAACCTCGTCCACGATCAGCAGCCCGAACTCGTTCAGCCGACGCCGGGGCATCGCCGCCGAGTCGTAGGTCATCACGGTGACGGGGCGGACCGTCCGCTCGCCGCCGCCGACCATCCCGACGCTGTCCGCAGGCAGGCCAGCCTTCTCGATCAGCCCGGCATGCCACTGCCGCAGCAGCTCGATGGTCGGCACGATCACCAGCGTGCGAACGGGGGCCTCCGCCAGCGCGTGAAACGCGACGACCGTCTTGCCGGCGCCGGTGGGCAGCACGACCACCCCGCGCCCGTCCGCCTGGAGCCAGCGGCGGATCGCATCGCGCTGGTACGGGCGAGCCTGGAGCGTGAGGCGCGGCGGAACGGGAAGCCCATACCGATCGAGCAGCTCCGGATCGAGGGCCGGCCCGGCGTCCTCCGGCGGCAGCTCTTCGAGGATGTCGAGAAGGTCATCCGACGACAGGCCGTCATCACCGTCAGCGTCACTGATGGTCAGCTTGGCCGCGAGGGCGGCCCGTGCAGCGCTGGCGGCAACCATCAGGCGGCCCTCGTCGGGGAAGCTGTCGGCGCGGCGACCTCAGGGGCGGTGACGGCAGCGCCGCCCGACTCCCGCTCGGATACGGTGAGTGGAAGCGGAAGCTGCTCCCCCTGGCTGCCTGGGTGGCCGCCTGCCTCGGCGCCTACGTGGCGGCCGGTGAGGCGATCAGCGCGGCCTCGCCGGCGAGCCTCCCGTGCGGCGGCCATGGCGCTGAGCATCGTCTCGGCGGTGGCGCTCCAGGCCTGCTCGCGCGTCTCGCCCACGCCCGCCATCCGGTGCAGGCGTCCACGGCGGGCCGCTCGCACCAGCGACTTCAACCCGCGCACCCTGGCCTCGCCAATCAGCCGGTCGGCGGTCTTCGGCCCGATGCCGGGGATCGTCATCAAGGTGCGGACAGCGCGCGGCTCCCCCTCGAGCAGTTCGTCATGAAAGCCGAGCTTTCCCGTCCGTACCAGCTCCCCCAGCTTGCGCCGCAGGCGCACCCCGAGCCCTGGCAGGGCAAGCTCGCCGTCCTCGTTCAGGTAGACGCTGGCATCCTCCCGCATCCGGAGCAGACGCAGGGCAGCACGCCGGTAGGCCCGCACGCGGTAGGGGTTGGCGCCCCGCGCTTCGAGCAGCGAGGCAACGGTGAAGATCTCAAGCGCACACTCGCGGTTCGCCACGCCACTCCTCCACAATAGTAGAACGTATGTTCTATTTTACAGAACATGGGGTCGGCGGCGCCACAAGACCGTTGTGGCGCGGAGCATCGAGGCCCAGATCGGACCGATGCGGCGGCGGCCTGCTCACGCGCTGCACGGCGGGCAGCGGTCGGGCGGCGCACCCTGGCACGGCTCGTTGCCGTGGAACGTTGTCAGGTCGGCGGGTCGTCAGCTTCCGTTGCGGTCAGTCACCCGTGCTGACCAGGAGTGGAACCTCTCTATTTTACCCGAATCGGGCCAAATCGCGCTCGCGCGAAGGCGATCAGACGAGGGCAATCGCATGATGACGGCATCAAGCCCCCGACCGCCCGGTCATGGGAACATCGGCGACTATGCAATCACCCTGGCGAGCACGCTCACAGCCGGGTGCGGACGTCCCAGAGGGCCGGGAACGCCTTGGACTCCAGCGCCCGCGCCAGGTACTCCACCCCGGAGGTGCCGGCCGTGCCTGGCTTCTGCCCGATGGTCCGCTCGGCGATGCGGACGTGCGCTGCCGTGAGCAGCCAGAATCCCTCGGAGATGTCCACCAGCAGTTCGGCCAGCCGGTAGAGTACGCCCGCCCGCGAGGGCTGCCGGTAGACCTCCTCAAGCGTCATCCCGTCCCGGGCGATCGCGGCGGTGAACGCCTCGAAGATCGGACTCTTGCCCGTCGCACCGCGCAGCCCGAGCGCCCGCTCGACATCGCGGTACTGCTTCGACTCGGACCCGCTGGCGGCCCCGAGGTACGGCCGGAACGCCAGGAAGCTGCGCGGCGACAGGTGGTCGAACAGGACCATCTGCTGGGTGAGCAGCCGCTGGATCGCCGCGACGCGCTGGAGATGGTCGAGAGCCAGCTCGGGATCGGGGTCCGAGTCCATCAGCGCGTCGTAGGCGCAGTGCAGGTCGAGCAATTCCTGCTTGAACCACAGCTCGAACGCCTGGTGCACCACGATGAAGAAGTGCTCGGCGGAGTGGACCGTCGGGCCAAGCTCGACGGGCGCGAGCGGGTGCTGGGCGCTGAGGATCCTGTCGAGCGCGAGGTAGCCAGGATAGGTCACCTCGGCCGGAGGCGCAGGCGGGGGTGCAGCGTCGTCCGAATGTCTGCTCATACTGTGCTCAGTGTGGGAAGCTGATCACGCTGCGAGCCACCTCGCCGCGCCCGAGCCGGTCGTACGCCTCGTTGATCTCGTCCAGCTTGTAGTGGCGCGAGATCATCTCCTTCACAGCTCCTCCAGGTGGCCGCGTGTGGTGGCCGAGGCCCCGGAGCGGCGTCGAACATGGTCGCCGGTGGCGTGGAGCGGATGTGTAGCGCGGTCCCTGCACGGGCCAGCAGGATCGCTCCCGAGACGACGCCATCCGGTCGAGCCAGCGAGATCATAGCCCGTCATCTCGCCGGTGTGTCAGCCCTCGAAGGGAGCATGTCAGGGCGATCGCACGTTGGGCAGGTCGCGCAGCGTCGTACGACGATTTGGGAACACCAACGAGCATGCAATTGCCCTGGCCCAGCCGTCGCCCGCGTCCTGGACAACCAGAGTGCCGTCTATACTGCCGACACACTGGACATTGGCGCACAGCGGGAGGCAGCGGCGTGACGGAGATCGCGCAGGGGACGGCTGGCCGGATGGCTGGCAAGGTCGTCGTGGTGACGGGCGGTGGTCACGGCATCGGCCAGGCGTACTGCGAGCGGCTGGCCGCGGAGGGGGCCAGCGTCGTGGTGGCGGACCTGGACGGGGCATCGGCGAGGCAGGTCGCCGCTGCCATCGTGGCCGACGGCGGCGATGCGCTGGGCGTACAGGTCGATGTTGCCAGCTTTCCCAGCGTGCAGGCGCTGGCCGCGCAGGTGGTGGAGCGGTACGGCGGCCTTGACGGGCTGGTCAACAACGCCGCCGTCTTCGCGACGATCCCGATCTCGCGGGTGGGCTTCGAGGAGATCGACGAGACCGAGTGGGATCTGGTGATGTCGGTCAACGTCAAGGGCGTCTGGAACTGCTGCCGTGCCCTGGCCCCGGCCCTGCGGGCGCGCGGGGGCGGGAGCATCGTCAACATCTGCTCGGCCAGCATCCTGCACGCGGGCGGCGGCCGGATGCACTACGTGGCCTCGAAGGCGGCGGTTTTCGGGATCTCGCGGACGCTGGCGCGCGAGCTTGGCGGCGACAACATCCGGGTGAACTCGCTGGCCCCGGGCAACACCCTGAGCGAGGTCGATCCGACCCCGGAGATCGTGGCGATGCGCGAGGCGGCCATCGCAGCCCGCTCGCTGAAGCGGCTGCAGCGACCGGCAGACATGGTGGGGACGGTGGTCTTCCTGCTCTCCGACGATTCGGCCTTCATGACGGGACAACTGCTGGTGGTGGACGGCGGCTCGACGTTCCACTAGGAGTGGGCGGCCAGGGCGATTGCATGTTCGCTGGTGTTCCCGAAGCGCGACGAGACGCGCAGGCGGGGGTTTCAACCCCCGCCTACCGTCACAGCGTCGCTCCGCGACGCGGACGCCGGGAACAGCGTCGTCCGGTGAGACCGGGGCGTCGCGAAGCGACTGCAGGATGGTAGGCGGGGCTTTCAAGCCCCGACGCGGCGGCACGACACACGCAACATGCGATTGCCCTGAGTGGGTGGCCCCGGACGTAGCGGCGCGCGGGCCGTTCGCCGTACCCTTTGCGCGCCGTCTGGCGGCCCCATGCCGTCCGGACGCCGCGCCTGCCAGCCACGGCCGTCTGTGCCCGTCGGCTCCGCGGCCTGACGCGCACATCCGTCCTTCACACGTTTCTGACAGGTGGGTCACACGATGCCAAGCTCGAAGCCCGTGGTGGTCGTGTCGGGGCTGCCCCGCTCCGGCACCTCGCTGATGATGAACATGCTCCAGGCCGGCGGCATCCCAATCGTCACCGACGCCCTCCGCACCGCCGACGACGACAACCCGAAGGGGTACTTCGAGCTGGAGCAGGTGAAGCAGCTCAGCAAGGGCGACGTCTCCTGGGTCGCAGAGGCTGAGGGCAAGGCCGTCAAGGTGATCTCGGCGCTGCTGGAGCACCTGCCGCCGTCCAGCACCTACAAGATCGTGTTCATGAAGCGGCGGCTGCCGGAGGTGCTGGCCTCGCAGCGCAAGATGCTGGAGCGGCGCGGCGAGCCGACCGACACCGTCCCTGACGCGATGATGTCGGCCCTGTTTGAGAAGCACCTGGTGAAGATCGAGGGCTGGCTGGCTGCGCAGGCGAACATGTCCGTGCTCTACCTGCCGTACCACGAGGTTGCCGAGACGCCCGCGAAGCACGTGGACGCGATCGTCAGCTTCCTGGGCACAGACCTGGGCCTGGAGCTTGACCGCGCGAAGATGCTGGAGGCCGTGGACCCGGCCCTCTACCGCAATCGCGGCTGAGCGAGCGGTGAGCGCGCGTGTCAGCCGTCAGGCCGGGACCGACTCGGCCAGCGGGGCCGAGTAGCGCTCGGCCACCAGCCGGCGATACTCGGCGGCCTCGTGGCGGCGCCGCTCCTCGTCCCAGCGCATCGTCTGCCCCACGACCTCGGCGGCGGCATCGACGCAGTCCAGCGCCATGCAGGAGGCCAGCCCGACCGGCGCGCGCCGCAGCAGCACGTCGGCCAGCGTCTCGACGCCCTCGTTGAGGGCGGCGTAGGTCGCCTGGGCTTTGAGCGTCGGGGCGTGCTCGCAGAAGGGCGTCGCCAGCTGCGGCCGGCGTTCGGCCAGCACCAGCACATCTCGCGCGCGTGAGCCGTACAGGTCGATCAGGTGCTGGATCTGCTCGTCGGTCAGGCCCATGCCCTCGGCGCGCGGCTTGAGCGTCTTCCAGACGTCGTCCGAGTGCGCGTCACCGCCCGGCAGCATCGAGTACGCCGTGTGGCGGGCGCTGTGCCGCCCCAGCCGCTCCATGACGAGGTCCGTGGCCTCTTCGGCGATGCCTCGGTAGGCCGTGATCTTGCCGCCCAGCACCGAGACGAGGCCGTCCGGCCCGCCGAGCTTGCCGTGATCGCGGATGGCGTGCTTGCGGGAGACCGCGCCTTCCTTGACGCCCTCTTTGCGGACCAGCGCGCGGACGCCGGCCATGCCGTAGTAGACGGGGGCGTCGCGGAGGACGGGGAAGATCGCGGCGGCCTCGCGCAGCAGATAGGCCACATCCGAGCGGTCGGCGTGGGCGTCTGCCGGGTCGCCCTCAAAGTCGGTGTCGGTGGTGCCGACCAGCGAGTAGCCGTACCATGGCACGACGAAGAAGACGCGCCCATCTGATGCCGCGATCGACAGAATCGCATTGGTCGTGGTCTTCGGCATCACGAGGTGAACGCCCTTGGTGGTCCGCAGCAGGGGCGGCGGCGAGGCGTCCGCGTGGCCGTTGGTGCTGATGCTGTCTCCCGCCTGCTCGGCAAAGTTGCGGTCGAGCCAGGGGCCGGTGGCGTTGACGACGACGTTCGCGCGGATCTGGACGCGGCGGTCCGTGGCGATGTCGCGCGCCTCGACGCCGACGACCCTCCCCCTGCCAGTCTGAGTCTGGCCGTTGGGCTCCTCGCGCAGGAAGCGGATCACGTCGGTGTAGGTGCGGATCAGCGCGCCGTGCTCGGCGGCGTCGATGGCGTTCGCCAGGGCCAGCCGCTCGGGCAGCTCGACCTGGGCATCGTAGTAGCGGGCCGCGCCCTGGAGGCCGCGCGGGTTCAGGTACGGCTCGGCGGCGAGCGTCTGGTGGCGGTTCAGGAAGGAGTGGCGAGGCAGGCTCTTGTCGTAGGAGAGCACATCGTAGAGCACCATCCCGACGCGCAGCCGGTCGCGCTGCCACGCCGACCACCCGTACATCGGCACCAGGAACGGCATCGGCTTGACGAGGTGCGGCGCGATGCGGATCAGGATCTCGCGCTCGCGCATGTCCTGGCGCACGAGGCTGAAATCGAGCATCTCCAGGTAGCGCAAGCCGCCGTGGATCAGGCGCGTCGAGCGAGAGGTGGTGCCGCCGCCGATGTCCTCGCGCTCGATCAGGCCGACCTGCAAGCCGCGCAGGGCCGCGTCCCGCGCGATGCCGCACCCGACAATGCCCCCGCCAACAACCAGCACGTCGAGCACATTCGACGTCAATTCCTGCAGGTTGGCGCGCTTCATCTGAGTCCGCCCACAGCCGCAAATGTTCCCCGACCCGTGTGCGAAAAGTGTACCACCGACGAGCGCGCCAGATGAAGTGGCACGCGCCTGCCCGCCGCATCGCTACACTATCGGCCAGGCGTGTCCACCGCCCGCGCGCCTGCCGGAGAACGCTGTCTGGCAGCCTACGCGCGGACTGATGGGGCACACCGCAGGGTTAGGAGACGTAGAGGATGGACAAGAAGGTAGCCATCGTCACCGGGGCCGGCAGCGGCGTCGGCCGGGCGACGTCGCTGGCGCTCCTCCGCGAGGGATACCACGTGGCGCTGGCGGGCCGGCGGGCTGACGCGCTCAATGAGACCATCGCCGGGGCCGGCGACGCGGCGGCGCGGGCCATCGCCGTGCCGACCGATATCGGCGATCCAGCGGCCGTGAAGGCGCTGTTCGCGAAGGCGAAGGAGGCGTTCGGCCGCCTGGACCTGTTGTTCAACAACGCCGGGACCGGCGCGCGGGGTCTGCTCGAAGACCTGACCTACGAGGCCTGGTCCACCGTCGTGGCGACCAACCTGACGGGCGCGTTCCTGTGTACGCAGGAAGCGTTCAAGATCATGAAGGAGCAGACGCCGCGTGGCGGCCGGATCATCAACAACGGCTCGATCTCGGCCCACACGCCGCGCCCGAACTCCGCGCCGTACACCTCGACGAAGCACGCCATCACCGGGCTGACGAAGTCAACCTCGCTCGACGGCCGCAAGTACGACATCGCCTGTGGGCAGATCGACATCGGCAATGCCAGCACGCCGATGGCCTCGTACATGACGCAGGGGGCGCTCCAGGCGAACGGCCAGATGGAGCCAGAGCCGGTCATCGACGTGGAGCACGTCGCACGGGCGGTGGTGCAGATGGCGAGTTTGCCGCTGGATACCAACGTGCTGTTCCTGACGATCATGGCGACAAAGATGCCGTTCGTCGGCCGGGGCTAGGAGTCCGGACGGCGTCCGTGGGCGGATTCTCAGCCTGACTCCGCCCTCTGGTCCGCCGCCCAAGAGGACTCTCGGCTCTGCTGACAGCATCTCCCGCACGCACGCAGGGGCAGACCGTTCCAGGCCGAGAGCTACCGCAACCTCGTGCAAAGCGTGCAACATGCCATGTCATCCTGAGCGCAGCGAAGGACCTCACCCGCTGACCGTCGACTCTCGCGTCAGCGGGTGACACCAGAGTTGACGGTCAGCGGGTGAGGTCCTTCACGTCGCTCGCAAGCTCGCTCGTTCAGGATGACATGGCCATTCAGGATGACATGGCCATTCAGGATGACATGGCCACCGGCGTGCAGTGCGCTGAAATGAACGCCTGCCGCTCTGCTCAAACGGCGGTCTGTGCAGTCAGCCAGCACGCAGCCCTCAGCCGGCCGCTCGGACGGCTGCCCACGCCGCGATCTGTGCCCGTGTGCTCATCCCCAGCTTCTCGCGAATGTTCCGCGCGTGCGTCTCGGCCGTCCGCTCCCCGATGATCAGCTCCTCGGCGATGCGCCGATTGGTGTACCCCTTCCCGATCAGCAGCGCGACCTCCAGCTCGCGCGCCGTCAGGAGCGCTCGCTCGGCGTCGGCGCTGCGAGACGGCGCGCTCGTGGCCGCCGCCGTCTCGGACGCGCAGAGCGCCCAGGCTGCCAGCTCGGTGCGGCCGGCCTCCTGGGAAAGCGTCGCCTCCGTTGCCCCGCTCCAGATCCGCGCCAGCGCCGGCAGTGCCAGGCGAGCGAACGCCTCCACGCGATAGCCGGCCGGGTCAGCCTGCTCCTGCTGCGCCGCGTCGTGCAGTTCGGCCCCGATCAGGAGTCCCGCCACCGTGCGGATCGAGGAAGCGCCTTCGCCGGTCACCTGTGCCAGCAGCCCGATCAGCCCGGCGATCTGGCCGGTCCCGCCCGCGTCCGTCACCAACGCCTCCACGAGGTGCGTCTGCGCCAGTTCGCGCCGACCGTCGATCCGCGCCAGCCAGCCCAGGTGGAGCAGGCCGCGCGCCTGCCCCTGGCGCAGTTGCCCGCTCCGGACAGTTGCGCGCTCGGACCCTCGCGCAGCCAGCCACTCCGGCCGCTGGCCGGCCCAGCGCTCGACCTCCTGTGCCGCCTGGACACGCTCCGCGAGGCTCGCCTCCAGCAGCGCCTCAGCGTGCTGGACGCCCTGGGTGTCGAGCAGCAGCCACCCGAGCATCGCCAGGGACCGTGCCACGCCCTCGCGGTCGCGGAGACGGCGGCGGATCGTCAGGGCTTCGTCCTGGAGCGTCCGTGCCAGCTCGAACGCCCCCCGCGCGACCGCGACGCTCGTCAGGCCGTCCAGCGCTCGAACCACGGCCTCCGCCGTGCGGCCGGCGCGAGCTGCGACCAGCGCCTCGCCGAAGCAGGCCTGGGCCAGCGTCAGCTCGCCCGCGCCCAGCACGAGCTGCCCCATCACGTTGAGCATCTCGGCGGCCACCGGCCGGTCGGCGCTGGCCACGGCGAGCCGCAGCAGCTCTGCCCAGCGCTCGCGTCCGCCAGCGGTGTGCCCGAGCATCCGCCAGAGCCACCCGAGGCCCGTAGCGGCCGCGGCGTCCGAGTCGTCCGGGCGGATGTCGAGGCTCGGCGCTGGCCCGGATGGCAGCGCGAACAGCCCGGCCAGCACGGCGGCGGGCGGCAGGCCGGTGGTCCCCACGCCACCGGCCACCGCACTGACGCTCCCAGCGGCCACCGCGCCGATGGCCCCACCGGCCACCGCGCCGACGCTCCCAGCGGCCACCGCACTGACGCTCCCAGTGGCCACCGCGCCGACGCTCCCAGTGGCCACCGCGCCGACGCCCACCGGCTCTGCCCCGCGCTCGGCCGGCCAGCTCAGCAGCCGGCCACGGTCTCCCTTGAGCCGACGCTGCCGTCGCCGCAGCACCAGCACCCGCACTCCATCGCCACGTTCGCCACACGTTCCCTGCGGCATCGTGCCCACTCCCTCGCCGGCGTCCGTCCTCACATGCCGGCCTGTGCGGCCGGCTGAACGCCGTATCGGCTGTCGGCGCGGCGGCCTCGCTCGGTGGGGCTGCTGGCAGGGGTTGCATACCCGTTCGGGCAGCTCCGTGCTGGCGCATCCCAGCGAGTTGTGCCGTCGCTCTCGTGTGGGCAGCGTACGGCGGCGACGTTCCACTGCCGTTGCAGCGGCGTTCCAGGCACGTGTGATAGACGTGCCGAGGGGCGGCTCTCGCCCCGAAAGCCGCCCCTCATTCAGCGTCTGGCCTGCCGCTATCGTGCGCCCACACGATCTGCCCGCCCGGGTCCGTGTCCCGCGAGGACAGTCCCCCTCAGCTGACCAACGCCGGCCCTGCATGGGAGATGCCGTTGCCGCGCCACCCTGGAAGGCGACCCGTCCGGCAGTGCAGGGACACCCTCAGCATACCCCTGGAGCGGGCGCTCCGCTCCGGTGGCAGCCCGCGGCGCGCCCCGTACCATCGCCCCGTACTGCTGACGCCAGCGTCGGCGGGGCGGCCCAGGGGCATCCAGCCCTTTTCTCACCAGCCGATGCGACTCCGGCTATACTGCCCGCACCGCTCCGTACATTCGCTGGCGAAGCTGCCA
Source organism: Chloroflexota bacterium (assembly GCA_020850535.1). Lineage (NCBI taxonomy): Bacteria > Bacillati > Chloroflexota > Chloroflexota bacterium. The sequence continues at coordinate 10,436 of JADZEM010000154.1, read as the reverse complement.
CCCACCCTGGGGATGCGAGATGTCAGACGCAGACGGTTCAGACGGTCAGGCTTTGCTGTACGTCCACATGAACCCCGCGCCGGGGCGTGAGGACGAGTTCCACCGCTGGTACGACGATCATGCTGCCAAGCGGTCTGCGCTGCCCGGCGTGCTCAGCGCTCGACGCTACTGGCGTGTCGGCGAGGACGGCCCGCGCCACCTCGCCTGGTACGACCTGGAGACTGCCTCTGTACTCCAGAGCCCCACCTACCTCGCCCTCCGCGAGCGCGAGCGCGACGCGGACCAGGCGTTCATGTCGCGGCTGCTGCTGGTGGACCGGCGCGTCTACCAGCAGCTTGACCTGGGCGAGCCCTGGACCCGCCCCTGGACGGCCCATGCGCCCTACCTCGTCTCGATGACGATGGACCCGCCCGAGAGCATGGTGGAGGACTACCACCAGTGGTACCTCCAGGAGCACATCCCGCTGCTGATGCGCGTGCCCGGCTGGCGGCGCATCCTGCGCTACCAGCAGCTTGACGGTCGCGGCCCGAGCTTCCTGGCCGTCCACGAGCTGGACTCGCTGGACGCCTTCAAGACGCCCGAGTTCACGGCGGCCGTCAGCACGCCGTGGCGCGACAAGGTCATCAGCTACGTCGGCCGCCGCGAGCGGCTCACCTTCGAGTTCCTGCGAGCGCTCTGACTGGGGTCCTGGGTGTCGGGTTTCGGGTTTCAGGCGAGCGCATCCTGAAACCCGAAACCCGACGCCTGAAACCCCGCCACGAGGAGGAGACATGGTTGCAGCTCTGCCGGCCCTCGCCGGTATCAAGGTGGTCGATCTCACGCAGTTCGAGGCTGGCACCTCGTGTACCGAGACCCTCGCATGGCTCGGCGCGGACGTCGTCAAGATCGAGGAGCCGACCCAGGGCGACCAGGGCCGGCGGGCCTCCACCGACACGCCCGGCGTGGACTCGTACTACTTCATGCTGCTCAACGCCAACAAGCGGAGCCTCACCTGCAACCTCAAGACCGAGGAAGGAAAGGCCCTCCTCCGCAAGCTGATCGAGACCGGGGATGTCTTCATCGAGAACTTCGGCCCTGGCACCATCGAGCGGCTCGGCTTCGGCTACGAGACCGTCCGCCAGATCAACCCGAACATCATCTACGCCCAGATCAAGGGGTACGCCTCGGACAGCCCCTACGCCAACTTCCTCAGCTTCGACATGATCGCGCAGTCCGTCGGCGGGGCGCTCGCCACCACCGGCGACGAGGATCAGCGGCCGATCAAACCCGGCCCGACCATCGGGGATACCGGCACCGGCCTGCACTGCGCCATCGGCATCCTGGCCGCGCTGTTGCAGCGGCAGGTGACCGGGCGGGGCCAGCGCATCGAGGTGGCGATGCAAGAGGCCGTCATCAACTTCTCGCGGATCGCCTACGCCAGCCAGATGCTCTGGGGCAAAGCGCCCGAGCGCAACGGCAACCGCAGCGTCCTGGGCACCAGCGCCCCCAGCGACACCTACCCCTGCAAGGGCGGCGGCCCGAACGACTACTGCTTCATCTACACCAGCCGGGCCGCCAACCATCAGTGGCACCGGCTGCTCGGCGTCATCGGGCGCGAAGACCTGCTGGACGATCCCCGCTTCACCAACCCGCCCGACCGCCTGCGGCACATCGACGACGTGGACCAGCTGATCGTTGCCTGGACGACCCAGCGCGACAAAGTCGAGGTGATGGAGACGCTCGGGCGGGCCGGCGTGCCGGCCGGGGCCGTCTTCGACACGCACGAGTTGATCAACGATCCGTTCTTGCAGCAGCGCGGCATGTTTACGACCGTCGAGCACCCGGTGCGGGGCGAAGTGACGATGCCTGGCTGGCCCGTCAAGATGTCCGACAGCGAGGTGCCGGTGGTGACCTCGCCGCTGCTCGGGCAGCACACCGACGAGGTCCTGGGCGAGTGGCTCGGCTACGACCAGGCGCGGGTCCAGGAGCTGAAAGCGGCCAACGCGATCTAGGGGAGGCCACATGGCAACCGTCATCGGCTCGCAGGTGCTCGCGCGTACGCTGCGCCGCCTCGACATCGACACGATGTTCTATCTGATGGGCGGCCCGATGCTCGCCGCTGAGACCGCCTGCATCGAGGAAGGCATCCGCAGCATCGACGTGCGCCACGAGCAGGCCGCCGCCATGATGGCGCACGCCTACGGTCGGGTCCGCAATACCATCGGCGTCTGCATGGCGGCGTCCGGCCCGGCCACCATGAACCTCGTCACGGGCGTCGCCAACGCCTGGGCCGACGCCGCCCCGCTGCTGGCCATCGGCGGGGCCAGCCCCGTCTCGCAGTTCCGCAAGACGGCCTTTCAGGAGATGGATCAGCTCTCCGTCTTCAAGCCGATCACCAAGTGGTCGGAGCGTATCTACGACGCCCGGCGCATCCCCGAGCTGGTGGCGATGGCCGTCAAGGAGTCGCTGAACGGCGCGCCCGGGCCGGTCTACCTGGACCTGCCCGGCGACGTGTTGTATCGCGAGGTGGATGAGGACAGCATCGCCTACCCCGACCCCGCGCAGGTGATGCGCCGGCACCGCCCGCTGGGGGATCCGGGCGCGGTGGCGGCGGCGGTCGAGCTGCTCCAGAAGGCCGAGCGCCCGATCGTCGTCTCGGGCAGCGGCATCCTCTGGTCGGGCGCGTCGGAGCGGCTCCAGCAGTGGGTCGAGCTGAGCGGCATCCCGTTCTACACCACGCCGCAGGGGCGGGGCGTGGCGCCCGACGATCACGCGCTCTCGTTCATGACGGCCCGCTCCACGGCGTTCCGCGAGGCCGATCTCGCCATCGTCGTCGGGACGCGGATGAACTACGTCATCAACTTCATGGCCCCGCCCCGCTTCAGCGCCAGTGCGAAGCTGATCCAGATCGACATCAACCCCGGCGAGATCGGGCACAACCGCCCGGCCGACGTCGGGATCGTCGGGGATGCCGGGCAGGTCCTTGGGCAGTTGCTGGCGGCGGCGGATGGCAAGCTCGACAGGCGCCGGTACGCCCCCTGGGTCGAGCACCTGGCGGCCGTCGAGGCCAGCAAGCGCGAGGAGTCCGAGGCGCGCCTCTCCACCGATCAGACCCCGATCCACCCGCTGCGCCTCTGCAAGGAGATCCGCGACTTCCTGGACCGCGACGCTATCCTGGTGGTGGACGGCCAGGAGATCCTCAACTACGGCCGCCAGTCGATCCCGACGTTCGTGCCCGGGCACCGGCTGAACTCGGGGCCGTTCGGCACGATGGGCGTCGGGCTGCCGTTCGGGTTGGGCGCGAAGGCCGCGAAGCCGGATGCCCAGGTGCTGGTGCTCCACGGCGACGGCTCGTTCGGCCTCAACGCGATGGAGCTGGACACGGCCGTCCGCTGGAAGCTGCCCGTCGTGACCGTCGTCAGCCTCAACGGCGGCTGGACGGCCGATCCCGACAAGAACAAGCCCGGCCGCGATCTTGGGTATACCCGCTACGACAAGATGGCCGAGGCGCTCGGGTGTCACGGCGAGTACGTGGAGGACCCGGCCGAGATCCGCCCGGCCCTGGAGCGGGCGTTCGCGGCGGGCATCCCGGCGCTGGTCAACGTCAAGACGGACTGGCGGGCGCGCGCCACCACGGCGGCCTTCTCGAACTACTCGACGTAGAGCGCCGGACGCCCTCATCTCCCAATCGCTAGCCCCCCGTTTCGGAAAGGAGTATCGTTAGCTCTCCGTCAGGCCCGGCGCCGGATGACCGCCGTCCCGTCCCTTTCGTGGGACGTAGGACGATCTACAGGATGGACTGGGCGCACGCAGGGGCGGTGTGCGCCATCCGAACGCCCGTGGAATGACTCAGGAGGGCGGTATGGCCGGGAGCCGCCGGTGCTGTACGCTGCTTGCATTGCTCGCGATACTGGTGTTCGGCGGCGTGCTGACGGCCCGGCCGTTCGCGCCCGAGCTGCTCGCCACGTTCTCCGATCTTGGCATGCTGCTCGCGAGCAGCGCCGCCACGCTTGGGGCGGCTGTCGCTGCCAGCCGGCAGGTCGAGGCGCGCGCCCGTCAGTCCTGGACCTTGATGGCGGCCGGCCTGGGCTGCTGGTTCCTGGGCGATCTGATCTGGGCGGCCTACCCCTTCGTGGCCGGCGAGCAGGCGCCCACCGTCTCACTGGCCGATCCGTTCTACCTCGCCATGATGCCGCTCTGCTTTGCCGGCATCGTGCGGCGGCCGGCCCACGGGGCGCGCGCGCTCAATCACTGGTTCGTGGTGCTGGACGTGGTGGCCGTCACCGGGGCGGTCACCGCCATCACCTGGGCGCTCGTGCTCGGCCCGCTGTTCGAGGCCGCCGCCGTGTCCTGGCTCGACGTGGGCGTGGCGGCTGCCTACCCCGTCGGCGACGGCGCGATCATCTGCGGCCTGGTCATGGTGCTGGTGCGCCAGGGGCGACTCTCCCGGGCCACCCTGCTGCTGGTGGCCGGCTGGTTCTGCTCGGCGGTTGCCGACTGGGTCGGCTACCTCCCGAGCGACGCCGGTCCGTACAAGACGGGCGACCCTATCGACGCCTTCTGGTTCGGCGGGCTGCTGCTCATCGCCCTGGCCGGGCTCTATGACGATGTGCTCGTCCACGCCGAGTCCGCCGCCGAGTCTGCCGACATCGGGCATCCCTGGCGGCTGGCGATCCCGGCCGCGTTCGTCGGGCTGGCCAGCGCCATTATCTGGCTGTGGCCGTCGCTGACAGAGACGCCGACGGAGTTTGTGCCGGGCCTGATCCTCGGCGTCGCCTGCGCGGGGCTCCTCTGGCGTTACACGCTGGGCAACCGCGAGACCGTCCGCGCCTACGCCCGCGAGCGGCAGCGCAGCGAGGAGTACCAGGCGCTGGCCGTTCGTGCAAACGAGCTGGCTGTCGCCGCGCAGGCTGCCGACCGCGCCAAGTCCGAGTTCCTCGCCACCATGTCCCACGAGATCCGCACGCCGATGAACGGCATCATCGGGATGACCGGCCTGCTGCTCGACACCGACATGGACGCCGAGCAGCACGAGTGCGCTATCGAGGTCCGGTCGAGCGCCGAAGCGCTGCTCAACATCATCAACGACGTGCTCGACTTTGCGAAGATCGAGGCCGGCCGCCTGGAGATCGACCGGGACGACCTCGACCTTGCGGCGGTGGTCGAGGATGCTGTCAGCCTGCTTGGCGAGGCTGCGCGGCGCAAGCAGCTCGAGCTGGCCACGATGATCGAGCCGGGCGTGCCCCTGGCGATCCGCGGCGACGCCGGGCGGCTGCGGCAGATCCTGGTCAACCTGGTGGGGAACGCCGTCAAGTTCACCGAGCGCGGCCACGTGATCGTACACATCTCGCAGCCAGCGGACGTGCCGGGCACGCTTCGCTTCGAAGTTCGCGACTCCGGCCTGGGGATCGACGCCGACGTGCTGCCGCGCCTGTTCCGGCCGTTCTCGCAGGCGGACAGCTCCACCACCCGCCGCTTCGGCGGGACCGGCCTGGGCCTGGCCATCTGCAAGCGGCTCGTCGAGCTGATGGGCGGCGAGATCGGCGCGGAGAGCCGCCCTGGCTCTGGGAGTACGTTCTGGTTCACCATCAGCGCTGAAGCCGCGCCAGCGCCCGTGGCCGTGCCATCGCCGGCCACCTTGATCGGGCGGCGGGCGCTCGTGGTGGACGACTTTGCCGTCAACCGGGCCGTCCTGACCCGGCAGCTACGCACGGCCGGCCTGGACTGCATCAGCGCGGTGGGCGGGCGTGAGGCCCTTGAGCTGCTGCGGCTGGCCGCCGAGGCCGGCGTCCCGTTCGACCTTGCCGTGCTGGACCAGTGCATGCCCGAGATGGACGGGCAGATGCTGGCCGGCCGGATCGCCGCTGACCCGGCCCTCGCCGCCACCCGGGTGATGGTGCTGTCTTCGTCTGGCGACCGCCCGACCACTGACGTGCTTGCGGCGGCCGGCATCCTGACATGGCTCCAGAAGCCGGTGCGTCGCCAGCACCTGATCGGCACGCTGGCCCGCCTGATCGAGGGAAACGGCGTCCGCGCGGCCCATATGGCCCGAGCCGAGCGGGCGACGCACGGCGGATCGGCATCCGTGGCTGCGCGCGGGAACGCTGCACGTGGCGCCGACCCGTCCCCCGGGTCTGCTGTCGCCGCCCCCGCCGCTGGCCCCGACGCCCGGCCGTGCCTGCTCGTCGCCGAGGACAACGCCGTCAATCAGAAGGTCGCCCGGCGCTTCCTGGAGCGGTTCGGCTTCGCCGTGGATACGGTCGAGAACGGCGAAGAGGCGATCCGCGCGGTGGCGCACAAGACCTATGCCGCCGTCTTCATGGACTGTCAGATGCCGGTCCTGGACGGCTTCGCGGCGACAGCGGCGATCCGCCGCCAGGAGGCGGGTGGCCAGCGGCTGCCGATCATCGCGATGACGGCCGCGGCGATGACCGGCGACCGCGAGCGCTGCATCGCGGCCGGCATGGACGCCTACATCGCCAAGCCAGTCCGCGCCGACGGGCTGGAAGCCGTCCTCCGCGAGGTGGGACTGCCAGCGTCCGCCGTGGCAGGAACGTAAGCGCGCCGACACGTAGCGCGGGGCTTGCGTCAGTCCGCGAGCTGCTCGGCTTCGTTCTCGTCGCGGGCGCGCCGCCGCGCTGCGACCTCCTGCTTGTAGACGAACTGGACGACCCGCCGCCGCTCGACCTCGCCCAGCGGATCGAAGCGCCCCTGGGCCGTCGTGCCGGGCACAAGCACCTCGACCGTGGGGGTGATCGGGTCGCCATCGTCCAGCCGCAGCACGAGCCGCAGCCGCTGGCCGGCCCGCAGCATCTCGTCCGTCTGCATGCGGATGCCGCCGGCGCTCAGGTCGACGACCCGCACGCCCAGCAGCCCTTGCGGGCGGCCTGTCAGGCCCAGGCGGACCGCGCTGATCGGCGGCATGTCCACCAGGGCGCGCACGTCCTCGCGCCGCTGGAGCCGTGAGGCCCGGCCGCTGATGGCCACCTGCAACGAGCCGCCGTTCGACGGCTCCACCAGGCGGCACGGGATCAGCCGCAGGGCATCCGGGCGCGGCGCGAGCACCTGCAACGCCTGCCCGGCGCGCGGGCGGCTGGATTCGGGCAGCTCCTGATCCAGCCAGATCCAGACGGTGTCGTCAAAGGTCAGGCGGACCTCACCCTGCGCCATGACCGAGCCGTGCTCGGGGCCGCCATCCCAGGTCACGGCCACGCGCCGCCCCTGCCCAAGCAGGACGCGACAGTCCTCGACCGCCCGCTCAGACTCGGCCGGCCCGTTCAGGCTGACCACGTCGTCCGGCTCGGCGACGACCTCGGCAGGACGGCGCTCGTGCAGCTGGATGATGTCCGGCTGCTCCGTGGACTCTCCGAGCAGCCGCTGGTACAGGCGACGGTACCACGATGTGCGGTCTTGGCCTGACACAACGCCCCTCCCAACACGACCGACCCAGGAAACGCCTCGTTCCTGGATGACTTTCTTAGATGTGACTTTCAGTGTAGGCTCAGGCCGTTGAGACGGGCGGCGGTTCGGGTTGAGTTTTGGGTAAACCCAGGCCGGCCATCGCGATGCAGCGTGTGCCTGGGACGCATGCGTGTGGCGAGTGACATGGGTGCGCCGTGACACCTGTCAGAGGTACCCTGACAGTCATCGTCGCAGAATGTCAGCGCACCGGGCCGCTGCCAGGGCCGCGTGCCGCGCCGCGCCGCCTCGAAGCATGTAGAATCGTCGTCGGTCGCCCGAGGGCATAGGGTCATCCATGCCCGGCCGACGCGTACTCGGATGAACCTATGGGGGAACGCCAATGACCGCTCGTCCCGAAACGCCCGCCGACGCGCGCTTGCAGAGGATCGAGCCGCATGTTGCTCACTGGGAAAAGATCGCGGATTGTATCGCCCAGTTTATCGATGTCACGCTGAACTATCGGCAGAGCGGCCACCCCGGCGGCTCGCGCTCCAAGATCCAGATGATGGTGTCGCTCACGCTCAGCGGCGCCATGCGCTGGGACATCCGCAATCCTGAGAAGCGCTTCGGCGACAAGTTCATCCTCGTCGCGGGCCACACCATCCCGCTCATCTACACGATGCTGGCGGCCTACAACACCGCGCTGCGCGCCCGCTACGAGCGGACTGGCGACGCCCGGTTTGCCGTGCCCGACGCCGACCACAAGCAGTTGATGTGGAAAGATCTGCTCGGGTTCCGGCGGCGCGGCGGCCTGGCCGGGCACGCCGAGATGGAGGGCAAGACCCTCTTCCTCAAGTTCAACACCGGCCCCAGCGGCCACGGCTCTCCGCCGGCCGCCGGCGAGGCGATTGCCCTCAAGCGGGCCGGCGCGGACGGCGTCAAGGTCTTCGCCGTCGAGGGCGAGGGCGGCCTGACGGCCGGCGCCAGCCACGAGACCAAGAACAGCGCCTACGGCCTGGGCCTGGACAACCTCTACTATCTCATCGACTGGAACGACTTCGGCATCGACGAGTTCCAGGCCAGCTCGGTCATCCACGGCACCCCGCGCGACTGGTTCGAGCCGTACGGCTTCCGGGTCCACGGCACCGAGAACGGCAACGACATGCGCTCGGCCGCCGAGGCGATCCTCTCGGCCGTCGAGGAGCCGACGAACGGCCGGCCGGGCATGGTCTGGTTCAAGACCACCAAGGGCCACGGCTACGGCGTCACCGGCTACAAGTCGCACGGCGTGCCGCACAAGCTGCACGACCCGCTGTACTGGCAGGGCCGCCGCGAGTTTGCCGAGAAGTACGGCGCGCACTTCGTGGGCGAGGACGATCCGGCCCCCACGCCGGGCGAGGGCTACGTCGGCCAGTTCGAGGCCAACCTGAAGGCCATCGCCGACGTCATCACCTCGGACGAGGAGCTGGTCAACTACCTCTCGGATCGCCTCGTGGAGCTGGGCGACTCGGTCCCCGAGTCGATCCCGGGCTTCCGCCTGGACACCAGCAAGAACCCCTGGAACGATCCGCGGGTCTGGGACTACAAGAACTATCCCGAGGAGCTGTTCGTCAAGCCGGGCACCAACGCCCCGAACCGGGCGGGCCTCGCCAAGTGGGGCGCCTGGGTCAACTCGTTCGGGCGCAAGGAGTATGGCCGGCCGCTGTTCGTGGCGATGTCGGCGGACCTCGCCGAGTCCACGAACATTGCCGGGTTCGCCAACGGCTTCGGCGGTGAGGCCGGCTGGGGCCGCTTCGACCGCAACAAGAACCTGGAGGGCGCGCTGCTGCCGCAGGAGATCACCGAGTTCACCAACTCGGGCATCTCGGCGGGTATCGCCTGCGTGAACCTCTCGAACAAGCCGTACGAGGAGTTCGACGGCTTCTACGCCGCCCACTCGACGTACGCCTCGTTCAGCTACCTGAAGTACGGCGCGATGCGTCTCTTCAGCCAGATCGCCCAGGACTCCGACATCAAGGTCGGGAAGGTGCTCTGGGTGGCGGGCCACTCCGGCCCCGAGACGGCTGAGGATTCGCGGACGCACTTCGGCATCTTCGCCACGGGCGTGACCTCGCTGTTCCCCGAGGGCCACACCATCAACCTGGTCCCCTGGGAGCACAACGAGGTGCCGGTGCTCATCGCGGCGGCGATGGCGACGGATGCCCACGTGGTGGCGCTGCACCTGACCCGCCCGCCGATCCAGGTGCCGGACCGCGCGGCGCTGGGGATGGCGTCACACTTCGAGGCGGCCAAGGGCGCGTACCTCATCCGTGACTACAAGGCCGGCCAGCCGAAGATGGGCACCATCCTGGTGCAGGGGACGATGTCCACCTACAACACGGTGCGGATCCTGCCGAAGCTGGACGAGCTTGGCCTGAACGTCAAGCTGGTGGCGGCGGTCAGCCCGGAGTTGTTCAAGCTCCAACCGGGCAGCTATCGCCACTCGATCATCTCGCCGGCCGATGCGCTGGACATGACCTACATCACCAACGGCTCGCGCCGGCTGATGCGGGACTGGGTCGATCACCGCATCGCGGACGAGTATGCGATGTCCACGGACTGGGACGACCGCTGGCGAACGGGCGGCTCGGTGGACGAGGTGCTGGACGAGGCGCACCTGTCGCAGGAGTGGATCGTCAAGGGCATCCAGCGGTTTGTGAACGACCGCGAGCAGCGGCTGGCGCGGCTCCGCAAGGCGTTCGAGGCCGTCCAGGGCTAGTGGCTCGGCAGGCGTCAATCACAGGGTCGCTCAGTGCCGGTCGTCATCCCGACCGCGGCGAGGAACGAGCGAAGTGGAGGGATCTTCTCCTTCTTGGCGTGAGGAAGATCCCTCGACTGCGTTCGCACGCTCATTCCGCTCGGGATGACGGGGGAGGTCGTCAGGGCAATCGCATGTTGATGTCGTCGTGCCGCCGCGTCGGGGCTTGAAAGCCCCGCCTACGATCCTGCAGTCGCTGCGCGACGCTCCAGTCGCACCAGTGCCGGCCGTTCCCGACGACCGTCGCGCAGCGACGGTG
>JADZEM010000153.1 GCA_020850535.1 Chloroflexota bacterium | reverse complement strand
TGCATGTTGATGTCGTCGTGCCGCCGCGTCGGGGCTTGAAAGCCCCGCCTACCATCCTGCAGTCGCTGCGCGACGCTCCAGTCGCACCAGTGCCGGCCGTTCCCGACGGCCGTCGCGCAGCGACGGCATGACTGTAGGCGGGGACTTCAGTCCCCGACGAGGTCGCAGGACGTGCTCGTCATGCGATCGCCCTGATGCTGCTACCAGTGCAATCGTATGTTGAGCGCGTCGCGCCGCCTCGTCGGGGCTTGAAAGCCCCGCCTACCATCCTGCAGTCGCTGCGCGACGCTCCAGTCGCACCAGTGCCTGCCGTTCCCCACGGCCGTCGCGCAGCGACGGTGTGACGGTAGGCGGGGACTTCAGTCCCCGACGAAGTCGCAGGACGTGCTCGTCATGCAATCGCCCTGACGAGACTGGCGGGCCGAACGTGCCAGCATCGACACAGCAAGGCCCTCACCCTGTTCCGCTCCCAGTGGGAGCGGAACAGGGTGAGGGCCTGACGCGGTGTGCGAGATGCGACGCCAGCGGTCAGGCTGGCTGCGGAACGCGGCCGGCCTCACTCTCGCCGTAGGTGTCGTGCACCTCGTCCCAGATGCGGACGTGGTTCGCTTCGCGGATGAACGGCAAGCCGACGACCAGGGTGATGGTGGAGACGGCTGAAACCATGCCATGCTGCACCCGACAAATGTGTCATCCCGAGCGAAACGAGCGTGCGAGTGACGGGGAGGCCTTCGGATTCAGTGTGGCGAAACGACGGGCACTCTGCCGGCATGTGACGATCCGTGACCCTCGGAGTAGACTATCAAGGCACACACCACGAGGGGGTGGAAGCTCATGTCCACACCGCCCGACGCGGCTCCCGAGAGCCAGGGGGCGATCTCCGCGCTGCTGCAAGAAGACCGCCGCTACCCGCCGGACGCGGCGTTCGTCGAGCAGGCTGTCGTCAACGATCCTGCCATCTACGAGCGCGCCCGCAAGGATCCAGAGGCGTTCTGGTCCGAGCAGGCGCAAGCCCTGGACTGGATCGAGCCGTACTCGAAAGTCCTCGAGTGGGACGTGCCCTGGGCGAAGTGGTTTGTCGGCGGCAAGCTCAACGCCTCGGTCAACTGCGTCGATCGGCACACGAAGACCTGGCGCAAGAACAAGGTCGCCATCATCTGGGAAGGCGAGCCGGGCGACTCCCGCAACCTGACCTACGGCGATCTCTACCGCGAGGTCAACCAGTTCGCGGCGGCCCTCCAGAAGCTCGGCGTCAAGAAGGGCGACCGTGTCGCCATCTACCTTGGGATGGTGCCCGAGCTGGTGGTCGCGATGCTGGCCTGCGCGCGCCTCGGCGCGCCGCACACCGTGGTGTTCGGCGGGTTCAGCCCGGAGTCCTTGCGAGACCGCATCCAGGACTGTGAGGCCAAGATCCTGATCACGGCGGATGGTGGCTGGCGGCGCGGCGGCAAGGTGCCGTTGAAGGACAACGCCGACAAGGCCGTCATCGAGTGCCCGACCATCGAGCACGTCGTCGTCGTCAACCGCACCGACGATCCCCGGCACGTCCCGATGAAGTCGGTCCGGGACATCTGGTGGCACCGGCTGATGGACGAGTCGAAGCACGCGGTGGTCGAGCCGGAGGCGCTGGACTCGGAGCATCCGCTCTACATCCTGTACACGTCGGGCACGACAGGCAAGCCGAAGGGCATGCTCCACACCACGGCCGGCTACCTCGTCGGCAACAACACCACGACCCGCTTTGTCTTCGACCTGAAGGACGACGACGTCTACTTCTGCACGGCGGACATCGGCTGGGTCACCGGGCACAGCTACATCGTCTACGGGCCGCTCTCCGCTGGCGCGACCTGCGTGATGTACGAAGGCAGCCCGGACTACCCTGACAAGGATCGCTTCTGGGACATCATCGAGAAGTACCGGGCGACGATCCTCTACACCGCGCCGACGGCGATCCGCAGCTTCATGCGCTGGGGCACCGAGTTCCCCGAGAAGCACGACCTGTCCAGCCTGCGGCTGCTCGGCTCGGTGGGTGAGCCGATCAACCCCGAGGCCTGGGTCTGGTACCGCGAGCACATCGGCGGCGACCGCACCCCGGTGGTGGATACGTGGTGGCAAACGGAGACGGGCAACATCCTGATCTCGCCGCTGCCGGGCCTGACGACGACCAAGCCCGGTTCGGCCACGATCCCGTTCCCGGGCATCGACGCCGACGTGGTGGACGAGCAGGGCAAGACGGTCCCGGTGGGCGGCGGCTACCTGGTGCTGAAGCAGCCGTGGCCGGGCATGGCCCGGACCATCTGGGGCGATCCTGACCGGTACGTCAACCAGTACTGGAGCCGCTTCAAAGGCTGGTACTTCACGGGCGACGGCGCCAAGCGCGACGAGGACGGCTACATCTGGCTGCTGGGCCGGGTAGACGACGTGCTCAACGTGGCCGGGCACCGCATCGGCACGATGGAGGTCGAGAGCGCGCTGGTCTCGCATCCGTCGGTGGCCGAGGCAGCGGTGGTCGGCATCAGCCACGACATCAAGGGGCAGGCCATCGCGGCATTCTGCACGCTGCGGGCTGGGAACATCCCCGGCGACGAGGCCGCCGACGCCCTCAAGAGGCACGTGGCGATGAAGATCGGGCCGATTGCCCGCCCGGACAAGATCTTCTTCACGGCCGAGCTGCCGAAGACCCGCAGCGCCAAGATCATGCGCCGCCTGCTGCGCGACATCGGCGAGGGCCGCGTGATCGGCGACACGACGACGCTGGCCGACCCATCGGTGCTGGCGGAGATCCGCTCGCAGTACGAGGAGAAGGAAGGGTAGCGGCCGGCCCTCACGATGGGGAAAGCCCTCACCTCCCGACCAAGTCGGGGGGTGAGAGGCTTCGGCCGCTGACCTACTTCTCCGGCGCTCGGCTCCGACGCACGTTGACCACGTCGGCCAGCAGCCCGATGGCGACGCACTGGAACGCCGCGAACAGGAAGATCAGGGCCGTGTTGTCGAAGATCTTGCCGAAGCCGAACCAGCCAACCGCCACGATCAGCGCCGCCACCAGGAACAGGCCGATGGCGATCGGCAGGTAGACCTTCAGCGGCCGGAAGATCAGCGTCAGCCGGATGATCAGCATGAAGAAGTTCCAGGTGTCCTGGATCGGGCGGATCTTCGACTTGCCGGTGCGGGCGTAGTAGTCGACCTCGACGTACTCGACGAGGTAGCCACTGTTGAGCGCGGCCAGGGTGATCGTCGTAGTGAACGAGAACTTCGAGGGCAGCAGGTCGAAGAACTCGATGGCGAGCGCCCGGCGGAACAGCCGCAGCCCCGAGTTCAGGTCGGGGATCGGCGTGCCGGTCAGGAAGCTGGCCAGCCAGCGCAGGAAGTTCTTGGCCGGGCGTCGGATGAGCGGGATCGCCGCGTTCGGGCCAGTCCGCGCCCCGACCACCATCTCGGCGTCGTCGAGCATCGCGGCGAGGCGCGGGATCTCCTTCTCGGGATAGCTGCCATCCGCGTCGATGATCGCGATGCGCTCGTAGAGGGCGTGGCGGATGCCCGTCTTCAGGGCCTCGCCGTAGCCGCGATTCTGGCGATGCTGAACCACCCGCACGCCGGACTTGCGCGCTTCCTCGGCCGTGCGGTCCTTCGAGCCGTCGTCCACGACCAGGATCTCATAGGGGTAGTCGAACCCGTCCATCGCGCCGCGCAGCCGGTCCACGACCGGGCGGATGCCGTGCTCTTCGTTGTACGCTGGAACGACGATGGTGATGGCGTTGGCGGTTGGATCGTCAGCCGGGGTGCGCGAGAGAATCGCGGTCCGCGTGCTCAGATCGGCAACTGGCATGATGCTGGACGCTTCCTCGACCGACCGCCGCGAGATGCGCGGTCCTTCGGACGTCATGTTGCGCTGGCGCGACGACTGCCGCCTCTCAAGCGCCGGCCAATGGTAGCACAGCGCTTCGAGAGCCGGCCCGTCATTTGGTGACCGTTCGGGGGTCGGCAACAGACCGCTCACAGGTTGACGCCGTGCGGAGGACGCGGATACGGTTTCGTCCAGCCATGACCGCACCGTCCGTGACCTCAGTGCCGCCGGCCGCAGCTACGGCAACCCCGGCTGAACGCCGCGCGCTCGGGGCGTCGGCTGGGGCGGGCGTCTGCGCACGCTGGCTGAGCGGCAGGCGCGCCCTGCTGCTGGATGCTCTGCTGCTGGTCGTCGTGCTCGGCGTGGCCAGCGCGATGCGCCTGCGGTTCCTCTCGGCCGGTGTGCCGGTCTTCGTGACCCCGGACAGCGACGACTACCTCTGGCCCGGCTACGCCCTGGCCTACGGGCTCGGCTTCGAGCCGGAGCTTCGGCGCACGCCGCTCTACCCGATCTTCATCGGCGGCGTCCTGCTGTTCGGCGGCAACCTCGCCACGCTGGCGGCCGTCCAGCACGCGCTCGGCGTGGTCACGGCCGGCCTGACGTACCTGCTCGGTCGGGCGGCGGTTGGCCCAGGCGGCGGGAATCAGGCCGGCGAGTCCGTGGCATGGCCGCTGGCTGGCCGGCTGGTCGGGCTGGCGGCCGGGCTGCTGGTGGCGCTCTCCGGCCCGCTCATCATCTACGAGCATTTCATGATGTCCGAGGGGCTGTTCACCCTCGTGCTGACGCTGGCGCTGTTGCTCCTGGTGATGGCCTTGCGGCAGCCGACCGTCGGCTGGCTGGTGGTGGCAGGCGTCGGCGTGGGCCTGGCCTGCCTGACCCGGCCCATCGGGCAGGTGGCGGCGCCGGTCGCGCTCGGACTGCCGTTCCTGCTGGCGCTGCCATCCTGGCGAGACGGTCTCCGACGCGCCCTCCTGGTCGTTGTCGGCATCCTGCTCGTGATGGCTCCGTGGTCGCTGCGGAATCTGGCGATCCACGGCACGCCGGGCGCTGAGGGGGCGTTGGGGCAGGCGTTGATCGGGCGGACGGTCCGTCACGACAAGGGGTACCTGTACGACGACCCGGCCCATCCCGACCCGAACCCGACGCGCGCCGCTGCTCGCCGCATCATCCAGGAGGAGGCGAACGGCGGCGAGCCGTCCGGCGGCACCATCACGCAGCGAGTCCGCGATGAGTTGGGCCTGACGCAGGCCCAGACCAGCACCCTCCTCCGCGATCTCGCCCTCTCCGAGATCTGGGAGCGGCCCGGCCACTACCTCCAGACCACCCGTGAGATGGCCTGGGAGCTGTTCCAGGGCCGCAACGAGCGGCTGCTGGGCAACTGGCGGCAGCGGACGACCCGCAACTGGGATCGGAAGTGGGATCCGCGCATCGTCGCCCTCCTCGATCCCGACCGTCCCGCCGAGGGTGACCTCTACGAGCGCGCGGACGGCGTGACCAGCTTCTTTCAGCCCTGGCGCTGGCGCACCTCCCTCTCCTGGCTGGCGGGGATCGGGCTGGTGGCCGCACTGGCGGTGCCTCGGCTGCGGCCGGCGCTCGCGCCCGCCCTGACGGTCATCCTGCTGGTCGTGGCGGCGTCCGCGCTGGACGGGCTGGTCTGGCGCTTCCGGTACCCTGCCGATCCTGCCATTGCCGTAGCAGCGTCCCTGGGCGTGGGCGCGCCGTGGGCGCTGGCCTGGGTTGGCATCGCACGCTATCGTCTGCTCGGCGGCCGGCGGGACACGCCCGGCACGCCCGGCGGCATCATTGACGATGCTTCGGCTTCGGAGGGACACTCGCATGGCAACACGGCTGAACGTGGCGCTGGTGGGCGCCGGATTGATGGGGTCGTTCCACGCTGAGACCCTGGCGCATCGCCTGCCGGGCGCGCGGCTGGCCGTCATCGCGGACGCGGACGAGCCGAAGACGCGCAGCCTGATCGACCAGCTTGGCCTCGACGACACGCGTTACGAGCGCGACGCCCAGGCCGCGATCTCGTCGCCGGACGTGCAGGCGGTGGCCATCGCCACGCCGGCGCGCTTCCACGCCGACCTGATCGTGATGGCGGCCCAGGCCGGCAAGCCGTCGTTCACCGAGAAGCCGCTGACGCACACCGTCGAGGAGGCCGACCGGGCGATTGCGGCCGTGGCGGCGGCGGGGACGTTTCTCCAGGTCGGGTTTCAGCGGCGGTTCGACCGAGGCTTTGTCCGCGCGAAGCAGGCCGCCGAGGACGGGACGCTCGGGCAGTTGCATCTGCTGCGCTCGATCACCCGTGATCCGGCCGTGCCACGCCCCGAGGGGCCGCTGCCGTACGCTATCTTCCTGGAGACGATGATCCACGACTTCGACGTGCTGCGCTGGCTGGCGGGCAGCGAGCCGGTCGAGGTCTCGGCGATGGCCGGCTCGATTGCCTGGGGGGCCGATCCGGCCTCTGGCGCGCTCGACACGGCGGTCTGCACGGTCCGCTTCGCGAACAGTGCGCTCGGGACGGCCGACGTGAGCTTTAACGGCGCGTTCGGCTACGACGTGCGGGCCGAGGTCTTCGGCACGGGCGGCATGATGGCGGTGGGCGACGGCCGGCAGGACGCCGCCGAACTGTACACCCCGAGCGGCGTGAGCCGTCCGCACCACTCCTGGTTCAAGCCGATGTTCGGCGACGCCTACACCGCCGAGCTGGCACACTTCGTGGAGTGCGCGCGGACCGGACACGCACCGTCCGTGACCGGCAAGGACGGCCGGGAGTCGTTGCGGATGGCGCTGGCGGCCATCGAGTCGGTCAAGACCGGGCGGTCGGTGTCGCTGGCGTAGGACTGCCAGCCCGTCATTCGGCCAGCATCAGACGTTCCGCCGGGCCTGAGGAAGATCCCTCCACTTCGCTCGTGCCTCGCTTCGGTCGGGATGACGAGGTAGTGGCGTGGGGACGCTCTGCTCGGGATGACGAGGTAGTGGCGCAAGCTCGTTGCGCCCGCCGCCGACCCCTCCGCTATCGCTCGATTTGCCCCAGCTTGCGGCGTTCCGGTACGGTCCCGCCCAATGTATTCGATAGGCGGCGGCTACTCTTCCGTCTGAACCGGTAAGATTCTGCCGGCCCGGCCACCTGGTCGAACCCGCCACGATGCGTGTGGGACGGCAGCCGGGCGGCAGCAGCCCGCCATCCTGGGGAGCAACTCCTTGAGCACAGGCTTCACCCTCTGGTTTACGGGTCTCTCGGGGGCCGGTAAGTCCACCATCTCCGAGATTGTCGAGCGGCAGCTCCGAGAGCGCGGCCAGCGCGTCGAGCGGCTCGACGGCGATATCGTGCGGACGCATCTCTCGAAGGGTCTCGGCTTCTCCAAGGAAGACCGCGACGAGAACATCCGCCGCATCGGATTCGTCTGCCAGTTGCTGAGCCGCAACGGCATCGCGGCGATTGCGGCGGCCATCTCGCCGTACCGCGAGATCCGCGACGAGGTCCGCGCGAAGACCGAGAACTTCGTCGAGGTCTACGTGGAGTGCCCCATCGAAACGCTCGTGCAGCGGGACGTCAAGGGACTGTACAAGAAGGCGCTGGCCGGCGAGATCAAGAACTTCACGGGCGTCTCGGACCCGTACGAGCCGCCGACCAGTCCCGAGATCGTGGTCAAGACGAGCCAGCAGACGCCCGAGCAGAGCGCCGCCGTCATCATGGCGAAGCTCGAAGCGCTCGGGTACCTGCCGACGCACGCCGGCGTGGCCGCAAACGGCCGGCACAACTAGGGCGGGGGACGACACGACGATGCCGCGAAACGTCCTCTTCCTGATGGTCGACTGCATGCGCGCGGACACCCTCTGGGATCGCGAGCGCTACCCGTACGTCCCGAACCTCGACGCCCTGATGGCGCGCTCGACCAGCTTCACCGAGATGATCACGGCGGCCACCACGACGACGCCGTCGGTGGCGACGTTGCTGACGGGCCGCTACCCCGCCGAGCACGGCATCCGCTCGCTGCTCGGGTACAAGCTCCAGCCAGACGTCAAGACCTTGCCCGAGATCCTGCGCGAGCACGGCTACCACACCGTCGCCGAGGTCACCGGGCCGCTGTTTCCGGTCACGGGGCTGGATCGCGGGTACGACCTGTACCACCGCCGCGAGCGCCACTGGTACCTGGATACCGGCTGGGGCAGCAAGGTCATCTCCACGCTCCAGGATCGCCGCATGCGCGAGCCGTGGTTCATGTTCCTGCACCTGTGGGAGCTGCACTGGCCGCGCAAGGCGAAGGGCCGCTTCGCCAGCCCGCGGTACGGCAAGCAGCTGTACCAGCGCTCGGTGGCGTACCTGGACAGCCAGTTGCCGCGCATCCTGAACGCCATCGACCCCGAGAACACGGTCGTGGTGATGACGGGCGACCACGGCGAGGGCATCGCGGGGGCGATTGACGATCCGCGCCCGTGGGTCCAGTTCGCGGTGAGCGCCGGCTACAAGCTGACGAAGGGGCTGCCCGCGCAGACCAAGAAGCGGATTCTCTCGCTCGGCAAGAAGGCCGTGCTGCAGGAGAAGAACCAGCAGGAGGTCGCTGGGCACGCACAGCTCTGCGTCTACGACTACCTGATCCGCGTGCCGCTGGTCATCAGCGCGCCTGGCATCGTTCCGGCCGGCAAGAAGGTGGACACCCAGGTTCGCCACATCGACATCGCGCCGACCATCCTCGACGCGGTCGGCATCGACCCGACACCGTATGGGCTGCAGCCATCGTTGCTGCCGATGATGCGCGGCGAGGACACGACGGACCGGCCGGCCGTCACCGAGGCGCTCCAGACGATGCTGCACGACAACGTCAATCGGCTGATCGGGCTGCGGACCGGCAAGTACAAGTACATCTCCGCGCCGGACAACCCGACCGTCGAGCAAGAGGTCTACGACCTGGAGGCCGACCCACGCGAGAAGGTGAATCTCGCGTCGAGTCGGCCGGAGCTGCTGGAGGATCTCAAGCAGCAGCTGGTGGCGATCCAGAGCGGCGCGACCTCGACGGCGATCCGGATGTCGGCCGAGGAAGAGGCGCTGATCAAGGGCCGGCTCGAAGCGCTCGGCTACGTGGAGTAGACGGGGCCGCGATCATTGGCCGCGCATGGACATAGCTCACCAGCCCTGGACTGGCCGAAGCAGGGCGATTGCATGTTCATTGGTGTCCCCGAAGCATCATGGAACGGGCGGTCGGGGACTGAAGTCCCCGCCTACACGCATGCAGTCGCTGCGCGACGGCCACCGGAAACGGCGTCGTCTGGTGAGACCGGGGCGTCGCGGAGCGACTGCAGGATGGTAGGCGGGGCTTTCAAGCTCCGACGCCGCCGCACGACGCGCTCAACATACGATTGCACTGGTAGCAGCATCAGGGCGATCGCATGTTCATTGGTGTCCCCGAAGCATCAGGGAACGGGCGGTCGGGGACTGGAGTCCCCGCCTACCGTCACACCGTCGCTGCGCGACGGACACCGGGAACGGCAGGCGCTGGTGCGACTGGAGCGTCGCGCAGCGACTGCAGGATGGTAGGCGGGGCTTTCAAGCCCCGACGCGGCGGCACGACGACATCAACATGCAATCGCCCTGCGTGACGGTCCAGAACGATGGCTGTTCACCCGGGCCGGTTGGTAGCATCCGTGGTGGTACACCCTCCCTCGCACGCGCTCACCCCGCATGTCGCTCCCCTGCTCTCCCCTCGCTGCTCTGCGACGACGGCGCTTGTGCTACGGCCGCCGGGGCCTTCTCCCGGCAGATGGCAGGCCTGATGCTCTCCTCTGAACGCCTCTTTCTCGGCCTCGGCGCGATCCTCGCCTGTCTCTCGGTGGCAGCCGGCGCGTTCGGCGCGCACGCGCTCGTCGGGGTGGTCCCGCCCGAGCGCATCGTCGTCTGGGAGACCGCCGCGCGGTACCAGATGTACCACGCCCTCGGGCTGATGGTGGTGGCGTACCTTGCGTCGCAGAAGGCCGCTGGTCCGGCCCGCGTCGGCGGCTGGCTCTTCATCGTCGGCACGCTGATCTTCAGCGGCAGCCTGTACCTGCTGGTGCTCACCAACATCCGCTGGCTCGGCGCGATCACCCCCATCGGCGGGACGGCGTTCCTGGCCGGCTGGCTGTCGCTGGCCTGGGGTGTCTGGCGGCGCTGACGCGGATCGTGGGTCGAAGGTCGTAGATCGTGGGGAGGTGTACGCCCCACGCCCGACGCCCCACGGATGGCCTCGTCGCCCGGTACAATTCCGTACTTGCTGGTGGGAGAACGCATCGTGTCACAGCGCATCACGTCCACGCTGAGCGGACAGAAGGAAGACTTCGAGGTCTCTGGCCGGCCGGTGCGGATGTACGTCTGTGGCATGACGCCCAAGTACCACCCGCACGTCGGCCACGCCCGCGTCTTCGTGTCGGCGGACATCCTGCGCCGCTACCTCGAATACAAGGGGTACGAGATCGTCCACGTCCAGAACTTCACCGACGTGGACGACAAGATCATCGCCCGCGCCAAAGTGGACGGCATCACTCCGGCCGAAGCTGCGAAGCGCTACTCCGACTCGTACTTCGAGGTGATGGATCGCCTCAACGTCCTGCGCGCGCACCAGTACCCGACCGTCACCGGCTCGATGGATGCCATCGTCGACTACGTCAAGGGGCTGATCGAGCGCGGCTACGCCTACGAGTCCGAGGGTGACGTCTACTTCCAGGTGGACCGCTTCGAGGCGTACGGGCAGCTCGCCCGCCGCACCGAAGAGGGGCAGCTGCAGGGCGTCCGTGTTGACCTGGAGCCGGGCAAGCGGGATCCGCGCGACTTCGCCCTCTGGAAGCGGGCCAAGCCCGAGGAGCCGCACTGGCCCAGCCCCTGGGGCGATGGCCGGCCCGGCTGGCACATCGAGTGCTCGGCGATGGTTCGCGAGACCCTCGGGGATCAGATCGACATCCACGGCGGCGGGCGCGACCTGATCTTCCCGCACCACGAGAACGAGCTGGCCCAGAGCGAGGCCTACACCGGCGTCCACCCGTTTGTGCGCTACTGGGCGCATGCCGGGCTGGTCACGACCGGCAGCGAGAAGATGGCCCACTCGCTGGAGAACTTCACGACCATCGCCCAGGTGCTCGACGTCTACGAGCCGATGGTCGTGCGGCTGTTCCTGCTCCAGACCCACTACCGCTCCTCGATCCTCTACACCCGCGACGCCCTGGACAACGCCGGGCGTGCGCTGGCGCGCCTGCGCGGCGCTCTCGACGGCTACAGCGGCGCGGCCACTGAGCCGGCCGCGCGGCCGTCGTTCGCGGCTGACGCGCGAGCTGCGTTCGAGCGAGCGATGGACGACGATTTCAACACCCCGGGAGCTCTCGCCGCCCTCTTCGACCTGGTGCGCGAGATCAACCGTCGCCGAGATGCGGGCGCTCCCGCCGGCGAGGTCGAGGCCGGTCAGCACGCGCTGCAGGCGCTGGCAGGAGTCCTTGGCTTGCAACTGGATGCGCCAGACAGCGCGGCTGACGGTGCAGACGCCGGGCCGTTTATCGAGCTGTTGGTGCAGACGCGCCAGCGGCTCAGGGAGGCGAAGCAATGGGCCCTGGCGGACGAGGTTCGAGACCGCCTTCGCGATCTGGGCGTCCTGGTGGAGGATCGTCCGGGCGGGGCGGTGTGGCGAAGGGAACGGGCGGCAAGCGCGGGCTGAGCGGCGGTAAGGGTGGCGGCAAGCCGTTCACCAAGGGCGGCAAGCCGTTCGGCAAGGGCGGCGGCGCACCGTTCGGCAAGAACGATGGGCCGCCGCGTGCCCGCCGGGACCGTGACGACGACCAGCGCCAGCCGTTCGAGGGTGGCGAGCGGCCGGATCGACGGCGTGCCCCGCGCGACAACGACGGACCAGACGGTCCCCGTGAGGGCGGCGAGGTCCGGCGTGGACGCACGTTCGGCGCCGGTGGACCGGGCGGTCCTGGCGGGCCGGG
>JADZEM010000152.1 GCA_020850535.1 Chloroflexota bacterium | reverse complement strand
CAGGGCGATTGCATGTTGATGTCGTCGTGCCGCCGCGTCGGGGCTTGAAAGCCCCGCCTACGATCCTGCAGTCGCTGCGCGACGCTCCAGTCGCACCAGTGCCTGCCGTTCCCGACGGCCGTCGCGCA
Organism: Chloroflexota bacterium; assembly: GCA_020850535.1. NCBI lineage: Bacteria > Bacillati > Chloroflexota > Chloroflexota bacterium. Next base: position 51,426 of record JADZEM010000152.1, on the reverse strand, counting down.
GCGACGGCATGCGTGTAGGCGGGGACTTCAGTCCCCGACGAGGTCGCAGGACGTGCTCGTCATGCAATCGCCCTGGACCTCCATCCAGGGCGATTGCATGTTGATGTCGTCGTGCCGACCCGTCGGGGCTTGAAAGCCCCGCCTACGATCCTGCAGTCGCTGCGCGACGCTCCAGTCGCACCAGTGCCGGCCGTTCCCCACGGCCGTCGCGCAGCGACTGAATGACTGTAGGCGGGGCTTTCAAGCCCCGACCGCTCGTCTAGTCGCGCTTCGGGTACACGGACGAACATGCAATCGCCCTGGCCTACCCCCGAAACCTGAAACCCAGAACCCGACACCTCGTCCACGGCCCAGAACGCTACGGCGCCGGTGGGCCGCCGTCCGCGCCGCCCAGCGCGATCTGCTGCACCAGCCGCCGCGCCTCGGGGAGATAGCTCTCCAGCGTCACGCCGCCAGCCTCAGCCGCCCAGCCGCCGGCCGCCAGCTCGCGCTGCCGGAGCTGCTCCGCGACCGCCCGCACCGCCGGATGATCGTCGGTCAGCGGCTGACCGTCCACGATGGCCACGGCGGACCGGGGGCGCTCGGCGGGCGCGGGAGCGGAGCCGCCGCGCAGCCAGTTGGTAAGCTGTTCCAGGAGTGCCATCGCCGGATTTCGCTCCGCATGCTGAGATGTGGGGCCGTCGCGCCGTCAGTATACCGAACGGCGTCTATGATGTCCATAGCTGCAAGCCTATCCAGCGCGCGAGATCCCGTTCAGCGTGTCCGTCCGGACTGGCTGAGTCTGTCCTCCGCGTTTGCATCAACGCATCCTGGCTTGACGCCATCTCGCGGGCGGTGGCAGAATGCGGAGTCGTTTTTCCAGCAGCAGCCTGCTGGCCGCTCTCACTAACTCTCGCCCTCCTGGTCGCCGTCTGCGCGACGGTGGGCGCAGCCGGCTCGGAGGGTCTTCAATGGCGGTTCAACAGCACGCACCCGCGCAGGCGCTTGAGCGCAAGCTCCTTGAGCGGACCGCTCGCGTCGGGGTGCTCGGGCTGGGGTACGCCGGCCTTCCCATGGCCGTCGAGATCGCCCAGGCCGGCTTCGCGGTCACCGGGCTGGATGTCAACCCGGTCCGCGTCAACGCCGTCAACGGCGGCAGCAGCCCGGTCTCGGACGTCTCGGACGCCACGATCCAGGAGCTGCTGGGCGAAAAGCGGCTCCAGGCCTCAACCGATCTGACCAACCTGGCCGAGATCGACGTGGTGCTGATCGCGGTGCCGACGCCGCTCAAGGACGACCGTCAGCCAGACCTGCGCTACGTCCAGTCCGCCACCGCAGACATCGCCAGGCACCTCCACCCGGGCATGATGATCGTCCTCCAGAGCACCTGCTCGCCGGGCACCACCCGCGAGGTGATGCTGCCGAAGCTGGAGGCGACGGGCCTGGAGGTCGGCAAAGACTACTTCCTGGTCTTCGCGCCCGAGCGGATCGATCCTGGCAACGCCCGCTGGAACGTCCGCAACACGCCGAAGCTGGTGGGCGGCATCTCCCCGACCTGCACCGAGCTGGCCCAGATCCTCTACCGCTACTTCGTGGACCAGGTCGTGCCGGTCAGCTCGCCGGAGGTCGCCGAGACCTCGAAGCTGGTCGAGAACACGTTCCGCTTCATCAACATCAGCTTCGTCAACGAGATCGCCCAGTTGTGCGACAAGATCGGCATCAGCGTCTGGGAAGTGATCGAGGCGGCGAACAGCAAGCCGTTCGCCTTCATGCCGCACTACCCGGGCGCGGGCGTCGGCGGGCACTGCATCCCGATTGTGCCGTTCTACCTGGAGGCGATCGCCCAGCGGCACGGCGTGATGGCGGCGATGATCGAGGCGGCCGGCCGCATCAACGACCACATGCCGACCTTCGTCATCGACAAGACGGCGCGGCTGCTCAGGGAGCGCGGGAAGGTCAACGGCAAGGCGGCCAGGATCATGGTGCTCGGCGTCACCTACAAGAAGGACGTGGCCGACCTGCGCGAGTCCTCGGCGCTCGAAGTGCTGAAGCGGCTGGCGGCGGACAACTACACGGTCAGCTACCACGACCCGCTGATCCCAACCCTGAACCATGCCGGGATGTCGCTGGCGTCCACGCCGATCACCGCCGAGACGCTGGCGAACGTGGACGCGGTCATCGTCTGCGCGCCGCACACGGCGGTGGACTACGACCTGCTGGTGTCGAAGGCGGCGCTGGTACTCGACACGTCGAACGCGCTCAAGCGGTACCAGCAGGCGAACGTCGTCCCGCTGTAGGCGGCCCGGACCGGGAGCCGTGGCCGCCCTCACCCCCGATCCCTGAACGGGCCAGTGCACAGGGTCGTGCGGAGGGAGTCATGCTGCGAGTCGGGCTGGTCGGGTGCGGGTTCATGGGCCGGCAGCACGCCCTGGCCTACCGCGTGGTGGCGCGCCGGCTGGAGAGCGAGCATCCTGCCGCCATGCCGAAGCTGGTGGCCGTCTGCGACGCCGATCCGGGCCGGGCGGATGCCGTGGCCGCCGAGGTGGGCGCGGTCCCGTACACCGACCTCGGCGCGATGCTCACCAACGAGAAACTCGACCTCGTGGACGTGGTCACGCCCGACTTCGCGCACCGCGAGCCGGCCCTGACGGCGCTCGCGGCCGGTTGCCACGCCTTCGTCGAGAAGCCCATCGCCCAGACCACGGCCGACGCCTCGGCCATGATCGAGGCGGCCCGGCGGGCGAATCGCGCGCTGGCCGTCAACTTCAACCGCCGCTTCGCGCGGCCCTACGCCCTGGCACGGCAAGTGCAGCAGGACGGACGCCTCGGTCGTCTCTCCTACGCCATGCTGCGGGTCGCGCTCAAGGCTGGCCGTGCCGCCATCACGCCGTACGAGCTCGTCTACGACTCGCTGATCCACCTGCTGGATCTGGCGCGCTGGTACGGCGGCGAGGTGGCCGAGGTCTCGTGCACGCTCGACGGGCTGGCCGAGAGCGGCTACGGGCGCGCCTACCATGACGCGGCGATCTCGCTGCGGTTCGCCGACGGCGGCGTCGGGACGGTCGTCGGCTCGTGGCGCGGGAGCCGGCTGCACGGCATCGAGTACGCCGAGCTTCAGGGCGCCGGCGGGCGGGCGACGGTGGACAACGTCGTGTCACGATTCAGCTTCGCGCCGAACGACGACGGGCTGGCGTCGGTCTGGGAGCCGCGCCCATTCGGGGACGAGACCCGCCTGCTCCAGTTCTACCCGACGACCGTCGAAGAGCATCTGGCAGCGCTGCTGCCGGCCCTGGCCGAGGGGCGACCGGTCCCAGTCAGCGGCGAGGACGGACTGGCAGCGCTAAGACTGGTACGCGCTGCCGTCCAGTCGTTCGAGACGGGCCGGCCGGCGGCTCCGGCCGAGATCGTCTGATGCCGGGCCAGGACAACCTGCCGGGCCAGGACAACCTGCCGGGCCAGGACAACCTGCCGGGCCAGGACAACCTGCCGGGCCAGGACAACCTGCCGGGCCAGGACAACCTGCCGGGCCAGGACACCTCCAGCACGCCGCCAGCGCCAGCCCCGCAGCAGCCCCGTCTGCGCGTCGCCTGCCAGACCTACACCTGGCAGATGGTCGGCACACGCTGGCTCGGGCAGTTAGAACCCGTGCTGGATGCCATCGCGGCGGCCGGCTACGAGGGCGTCGAGATCACCTGGCAGATGCTCGGGCCGTGGCTGGATCGGCCGGACAAGGCCCGGCGTGCGTTCGACGCGCGCGGTCTGGCGCTCGCAGCCGTGGCGATGTCCCCAACCTCCGGCTGGACCGACGACAGCCTGATCCCCGAGGAAGAGGCGCTCGTCGGGCGGGTGCTGCGCTTCCTGGCGGCGTTCCCCTCGCCGCGCATCGGCTTCGGCGGCGGGCGGCTGATCGGCGGCCTGGCCTTCCCCGAGGATGTCGTGCCGCCGCCGAGCGCGGCCGACCCTGCCCGCTCGGCCGCGTTCGACCGCATGCTCGCGCGGTATCGCCTGACCGCCGAACGGGCGGCAAGCCGAGGCGTGTCAGCCCACATCCACCCGACCTCGACGGTGGACTCGCTGATCCGCGTCCAGGCCGACTACGACCGGCTCGCAGACGGGCTGGCGGACGCGCTCGCGGCCGGGCTGCTTCAGCTTGGCCCAGATACCGCCCACGTCGTGCGCGGAGATGAATCTCCCGCCCGCTACGTCGAGCGCTATGCCGCGCACATCGGCCACATCCACCTGAAGGACGCCGGCGCCCGGGGCGGCCCGTTCATGCCGCTCGGCGCCGGCGACGCGGAAATCTCCACCGTGGTCGAGAGGTTGCGCACGGCCGGGTACGGCGGCTGGGTGGTCGCGGAGGAGGAGTCTGAGAGCGCCGCCGACGATCCCGCAACCGCCGTGCGGGCCGCCCGCGCGTACCTGCGGAGCATCGGCGTGTAGCGCCTGTGCCGCTTCTCGCAGGAGGCGATACCCTTCTGGCTGGTCACGCAGATGTCGTCGAATGTGGAGCTCATTCAACCATGGGCGAAATCAGTCCCATTCAGCGTGCGCTCAATCATGTGACCACGCTCTCACACGGAGAACCGCTCGACCCTTCGCTACGCATCACCCTGCAGTTTCACCCGGATCGAAGGTCACGCGACGGGCGACCACTGCTGACCGCCCTGAGACAGGACGGGTGCTATCGATCCCAGTTCGAGACTGGCACGAGCAACGGGGGACTTACGGCCTATCCTGGGGGAGAGCGGTGGCGGTGGGAGAGCCGGATCTTCGCAGGGGCGTATGATCGCGCACCGGCCGCTCTTCGCCCGAAATACGGAGCGCTCAACGTTCGCCACAAGGCCATCGGCGGTGCTCCTCGGTACCGTGGTCACCACGTCGTAGAGCTGGGGCTTCGTCTAGCTCACGACGGTCACCTTGATGCACGGGTTATCGGCGACGCGGTCCGCCAGGGTGTCGACGACGAGCACATGCTCAAGCGTGTCTGGCACTACGTAGCACGTTTCGGCGAATCTGCTGACTAGTGGGTCAAGCTGCACTCGATTGAACCCATCACCTCCCGTTTCCCTCTCCCGCACGCCAGAGCGATCGCATGATGGGCACGTCGCGCAGCATCGTCGGGGGTTGATGACGTTTGACGAATTACTGCGGCAAACGCCCCCTCACCCCCCGACCTCCTCTCCCTGTGCGCGGGAGAGGGGGAGTCCACCTGCGACTCGTGTGTCTCCCCTCTCCCCTTGAGGGAGAGGGGCCGGGGGTGAGGGGTTCAAACGAACGCTCGTGCCGCCGGCACGACACTTCCGGTACAACCGACGCCGACCATCCAGCGCGCCTTGTCGGCGCACACGAAGCAGGGGGAAAAGCACTGAGGGCCGCCATCCGCGACGACGACACCTGCTTCTTCACCACGCCGGCCGCCCTGGAGCGCGTCTACGGCCGCTACTGGGACCGCATCCCGATCTCGTTGGCCGTCGTGCCCATCCATGCCAGCACGAGGTCGAAGGGGATCCCCCAGGAGCACTGGGAGGGCGGCGCCGAGTTCCCGCTAGCCGACAATCCCGCCCTGGTGCAGTTCCTGAAGGACGGCGCTGCCGCCGGCCGTCTCAACATCAACTTGCACGGCTACTCTCACAAGAACTACCCGACCGGCTGGGAGTTCGAGGTCGGACCGGACCTGGACGGACGGCTCCAGCGCGGTCGGACCTACCTGGAGTCACTGCTCGGCGTCACCATCCGGACGTTCGTGCCGCCGCACAACGCGCTGTCGAAGCGCGGCCTTCAGGCCATCGACCGGGCCGGCCTCAATGTCCTCGGCTCGTTCTACTCGTTCCGGCCAGACAAGAAGCCGCTCGACCGGCACGCGCTGGCGAACTACGCCCGCATCACCGCCCACCGCGTGCGGACCGGGCGCTCTCGGAAGCAACGGTTGATCTATCCGTGGCCCTTGCGTTACAACCGTCACGCCGAATTCGGTTGCCAGCCGCTCGTCCCGCGAACGACGCTCGACGAGTTGCTCTCTGCCTTCGAGGAGGCGCGGCGGTTCGGCGGTGACTTCTGCCTGGCGACCCATTACTGGGAGATCGACGATCGCCTGGCAGGCTTACTGGACGCCTTCATCGCGCACGCCGATCGTGCGGGCGTTGAGTGGGTGCCGGCCGACGCGCTCTTTGATGAGCCGTCGTCCGCTCGGGCGTCCAGGTGACCGGAGGCCGCGGATGAGGGGCCACGCATGAGTGCTGGCACGAACGGAACACACGGCGGAACCACCACCGGGGGGCGTCAGTTGACGGCGCTGGCGGTCATCCCGGCGCGCGGCGGCTCGAAGCAAGTCCCGCGCAAGAACCTCAAGCTGCTCGGCGGCAGGCCGCTGATCCAGTGGAGCATCGACGCGGCGAAGGCCGCCACCGAGCTTGACCGCTGCATCGTCTCGACCGACGACGAGGAGATCGCGGAGGTCGCCCGCTCGCTGGGGGCCGACGTGCCATTCTTGCGGCCGGCCGAGTACGCCCAGGACAACACGCCCGATCTGCCGGTCTTCCAGCACGCCGTGCGCTGGCTCGGCGAGCACGAGGGCTACCGCCCGGACATGATCGTCCATCTGCGCCCGACGCTCCCGTTCCGCGAGCCGCGCCAGATCGACGACGTCGTGCGGCTGCTGCGCGAGACCGGGGCCGACTGCGTGAAGTCGGTGTACCGCGAGCAGCACCACCCGCACAAGATGTGGAAGATGCACGACGGCCGCCTCGGGCCGTACGAGGACACGCCGCTCTGGCGACAGCTCGGGCCAGACTGCCCGCGCCAGATCCTGGAGCCGGCGTACTGGTCGGCCGGGCTGGTGGACGTGATGCGGACCGAGGTGGTGGAGCGCGGCTCGACCATCGGCGAGCACACCGTCCCATACCTCGTCAATCCCGAGCCGTGTGTCGACCTGGACACCGACCACGACTTCATCATCGCTGAGGCGGTCCTGGGGCTGCTGCGGCAGGAGGGAACGCTATGTCTCTGAGCACCATCGAGATCGCCGGGCGGCCCGTCGGCGAAGCGCAGCCGTGCTACATCATCGCCGAGGCCGGCGTGAACCACAACGGCGACCCGGCCCTGGCGAAGAAGCTGATCGACATCGCCGCCGACGCCGGCGCGGACGCCGTCAAGTTCCAGAAGCGGACCGTCTCGGACATCCTGATCGCGGCGGCGCTGGAGCGGCCATACACCGTCCCGACCTCCCTCGGCGCGACCTACGGCGAGCACCGCGAGAAGCTGGAGCTGTCGGCTGAGGTCTACGCCGACCTGATCGCCCATGCGAAGACGCGCGGCATCACCCTGCTGGCGAGCGCCTGGGATCCAAACAGCGTTGATTTCCTCGAAGCGCTGGGCATCCCGGCCTACAAGATCGCCTCGGCGGACTGCTCCAACCTGCCGCTGATCGAGTACGTGGCGAAGACGGGCAAGCCGGTCCTGCTCTCGACCGGTATGAGCGACCTGGCCGAGGTTGACGAGGCCGTGGCCACGGTCCGCCGCCACAACGATCAACTGGTGCTGTTCCAGTGCACCAGCACCTACCCCGCCGACAACGATCAGCTCAACCTGCGGGTGATCCTCACCTACAAGGCGCGGTACGGCTGCGTGGTGGGCTACTCCGGCCACGAGCGCGGGCTGGCCCCCACCGAGGCGGCCGTCGCCATCGGCGCGAACGTGGTCGAGCGGCACTTCACTATCGACCGCACGATGATCGGGCCGGACCACGCGGCCTCGCTGGAGCCGGACGGCCTCAAGCGGCTGGTCCGCAACATCCGGAACATCGAGAAGGCGCTCGGCTCGTCCGAGAAGAGGCTGCTCGACGCCGAGAAGCCGGTCCGCGACCGGCTCGCCAAGAGCGTCGTGGCGAAGCAGACGATCCCGGCCGGCACGATGATTACCGCCGACATGCTGACGGTCAAGGGGCCAGGCAGCGGCCTCCGCCCGAACACGTTGCCGTACCTGGTGGGCGTCGTGGCCGAGTCGGAGATCCCCGGCGACACGCTGGTCCCGAACGAGGCGATCAAGTGGCGGCGAGGGTAAGTGTCGATGTCGCCTGATGTGCGCGCACGCGCCCGCAAGATCAAACTCGTCGCCATGGATGTGGACGGCGTCCTCACCGACGCCGGCATGTACTACACCGAGAGCGGCGACGAGCTGAAGAAGTTCAACACTCGCGACGGCATGGGCGTGGCCCTGGTGCGGCAGGCCGGCCTCAAGACGGCGATCCTGACCCGCGAGAGCACCGAGATGGTCCGGCGGCGCGGCGCCAAGATGCGGATCGACCACGTGTTCATCGGCATCACCGACAAGCTCACCGTGATGAAGCAGCTGCTCGGCGAGCTGGGCCTGACGCTGGACGAGGTCGCCTACATCGGGGACGACGTCAACGACTACGAGCTGCTGGCCCACGTCGGGCTGGCAGCCGCCGTCAAGGACGCCAGCCGCCTGCCGAAGTCCGTCGCCCACGTCATCACCGAGGCGAAGGGCGGCGAGGGCGCGGTCCGCGAGCTGTGTGAGATCATTCTCGAAGCCCAGCAGGGGCTGACGGCGCTCGCCGACCACTGACAGGCGATGGTCTGCTGACGCGCCGCGCCGCTGCCCCGTACACTTTCCCCCAACACACTGCCGACGCGCCCCGCGCACGCCGACTGACACGAATGGACATGCATGCCTGATCGAACCTTCTGGACGGGCCGACGGGTGCTCGTCACCGGCCCGAATGGCTTTGTCGCGGCTCATCTGATCGAATCGCTCGTGGGGCACGGCGCGGAGGTGTACGGCTACGACCGCGCCCCGAACGGCTGCCTGGACCTGCACCCCGGCCTGCGCGAGAAGGTCAACCTGACCCTGGGCGACCTCACCGATCAGCCGAAGATCGAGGCGCTGCTCCAGAAGAACGGCATCCAGTCGCTGATCCACCTGGCGGCGCAGTCGAGCATCGCCATCTCGAAGGGCTCGCCGATCCCGGCGTTCGAGTCGAACGTGCGCGGGACGTGGTGCGTCCTCGACGCCGCCCGCAACTACGGCCACATCGACACCATCGCCGTGGCGTCCAGCCTGACGGCCTACGGCGACCAGGACCGGAGCCCGTTCGACGAGTCGTTCGCGCTGAACGGCAACGACCCCTATGCCGCGTCCAAGGCCTGCACGGACATCGTGGCCCGCTGCTACGCGGCGAGCTACGGTATGCCCATCGCCATCGCCCGGACGTCAAACATCTTCGGGCCGGCCGACGCTCATCTCGACCACATCATCCCTGGCACCCTGCTCTCGCTGCTGCGCGGCGAGCGGCCGGTGATCCGCAGCGACGGCTCCCCGAGCAAGGGCTACCTGCACGTCTCGGACATCGTGCAGGCGTACACGCTGCTGGCCGAGCGGGCAGCCGGCATGGACGTGCGCGGGCGGGCGTTCAACATCCACCCCGACCACCCGATCAGCGTGCTGGCGCTGGTGCGGCTGATGATTGAGGTGGCGGACCGCCCGGACCTGGAGCCGGTCATCACGCGGCAGGCCACGAACCACGAGCACGTCTGGCTGGCGAACGACCGTGCGAAGCGCATCCTCGGCTGGGAGCAGAAGGTCTCGCTCAAGGACGGCCTGCGCGACACGCTGAACTGGCTGCGCGACCACGCCGGCGCGCAGCTTGAAAAGGCAGCCCAGGTCTTTCATGGCTGATACGGGGAGTTCACTCCTCACCCCCCAGCCCCCTCGCCCTCAAGGGGCGAGGGGGGGCAATCCGAGGACCGTCTTTCTCTGCGTCCCCTCCGGGACGGCCGCCGCGAACATGCTGCGGACGGACGTCTTCCGGCTGCTGCGCGAGTCGCCGCTGCTCGGCAAGATCGTCATCCTCTCGCCACTGGTCCGCGAGGCCGCCTTCCGCGAGGAGCACGGCGGCCCGAAGGTCGCGTTCGCCGAATTGCAGCCGCATGAGCCGGGCTTTGTCGAGCGCCGCATCATCCGAATTCTCCAGGAGAAGTACGTCAAGACGATGCCCACGGAGAGCATGCGGATTCGGGTGGCTCGCGAGCGGCAGCTAGAGCTTGGCCGCGAGGTTCGCTACCTGGACCGTGGCGGGCTGGATGCGCCCAAGACGCGCGGTGTGCGGCTGGCCCTCGGCGCGATCGCGAAGCTGCCACTCTCGCTGCCGTTCCTGTTCAAGGTGCTGGACGTCGCCACGCTCGGCAAGAAGTACGACGCGCTGTTTCGGCGGGAGCGGCCGGCCCTGGTGCTGACCCCGACGACGGGCATCTACTTCGGCGAGGGTCCGCTGATGGGCCGGGCTGACGCGGAGGGCGTCCCGATCCTGGCGATTGACCTCTCCTGGGACCACTTCACCACCAAGACCGCCCCACTGCGCCGGGTGGCCGGCCTGACCGTCTGGAACGAGACGATGAAGCAGCAGGCAGTCACCATCCACAAGTACAAGCCAGGGCAGGTCTGCGTGGCGGGCGTCCCCCAGTTCGACATCTACGCTCGCCCGGACAGCTTCACGACCCGCGAGGCGTTCTGCCAGCGGATCGGGGCCGATCCTGGCAAGAAGCTGATCAGCCTGACGACGATCCCGCCGGTCCTGTACACCTACCACGACGTGGTGATCGACGAGATCGTGGCGGCGATGCGGAGCGGCCGGTTCGGCGGACCGACTCAGCTGCTGGTGCGCGTCCACCCCCGCGACGACATCGGCAAGTACGAGCGCTTCGTGGGCCAGCCGGATGTGATCGTGGAGAAGCCGTTCGAGCAGACCATCGTGGCCGAAGGCTCGAACGTGGACCCGAGCCGCGACAATCGGCTGCACCTGGCGAACACGCTCAAGCACAGCGACGCGATCGTCAACGTCGCCAGCACCATCGCCATCGAGGCGGCGGTGCTGGACACGCCGGTCGTGAACATCGCCTTCGACGGCCACGACGAGAAGCCGTTCCTGGACTCGGCGAAGCGGTTCTACCAGTACACCCACTACAAGCCGCTGGTGGAGATCGGAGCGGTGCGGGTAGCGCCCTCGCCGGCGGCCATGATCGACGAGATGGCAGCCTACCTGAACGATCCGACCCGTGACGCCGCCGGCCGCGCGCGCGCCGCGACGGACCTCTGCCATCGGGTAGACGGCCAGTCCGCCGAGCGCGTCGCCGCCTTCGTCCTGGACAGGCTGGCGAGCCTCCCGTGAGCGCACAGACGTTGCAGGCGATCCAGGCCGCCCACCCGAAGCGCATCATGGTGGTGGACAGCGAGGCCCGGTTCGCCCCGAGCGCGCTGCTCCAGCTCTGGGAGTACCGTGAGCTGGTCTTTGCCCTGACGCAGCGCGAGATCAAGGCCCGCTACCGGCAGTCCTTGCTGGGGATCGGCTGGGCCATCGTGCAGCCGCTGGCGTTCATGGTGGTCTTCAGCCTGGTGTTCGGGCGCTTCGCCCGGCTGCCGTCCGACGGCCTGCCCTACCCGATCTTCTCCTACACGGCGCTGGTGCCCTGGACGTTCCTGGCCAACGCCCTGACCACGGCGACCATCGGGCTGGTCAGCCAGCGGAGCGTGGTCACCAAGACGTACTTCCCGCGCGAGGTGATTGTGATCTCGCAGGTCGGGGCGCGGTTCGTGGACTTCCTGGCGGCGGCGCTGGTGCTGGCCGGCATGCTGGTCTGGTACGGCATCACGCCGACAGCATGGCTGCTCCTGGTGCCGGTCCTGGTGCTGGTCCAGGTGATGCTGATCCTGGGCCTGTCGCTGATCACGTCGGCGCTGCACGTGTCGTTTCGGGACATCGCGCCGGTCGTGACGCTGGGCCTGCAAGTCTGGCTCTACCTGACGCCCGTGTCGTACGCCCTCTCGCTGGTCCGCGACGCGATCCCCGCCGCCCTCTGGCCGATCTACATGCTGAACCCGATGGTCGGCATCATCGACGCCTTCCGCTCGGCGGTGGCCCACGGGCGCGCCCCGGACTGGAGCCTGCTGGGCGTGTCAACGGTGATGTCGATCATCATCCTGGTCGTGGCCTACCTGTACTTCAAGCGCGCCGAGCGCGCGTTCGCAGACATCATTTGAGCGTGTGGTCAGTGGCAGTTTCCGTACGACCCATGACCGGACCAGCGCGTCATCCTGAGCGCAGCGCGGCCACATCTGTCTGTCATCCTGAGCGCAGCACGGCCACACCCAAATGTCATCCTGAGCGCAGCACGGCCACACCTGTCTGTCATCCTGAGCGCAGCACGGCCACATCTGTCTGTCATCCTGAGCGCAGCACGGCCACACTCATCTGTCATCCTGAGCGTAGCGAAGGATCTCCCAAACTGACCGTCAAGGTTGGGAGATCCTTCGCTGCGCTCAGGATGACATCTGGTGCATCGTCGCGTACCGGGCCGCTGCCAACTTCCTCCCGCCTGCCGCTCGCCGATTCCTGCCTACCGCCTACTGTTCACCGCCTTCCGCCTCCTGTTCACCGCCTTCCGCCTCCTGGGTGACCCATGTTCGCCGTACGGTTTGAGAACGTCTCCAAAGTCTACAAGATCGGGCGGCAGCGCCAGTTCACCCAGTTGTTCGCAGCCTGGGCTGGCAAGGCTGTGGGCAAGGAGAGCGGCCGTCCGAAGCACTGGGCGCTCAACGATGTCTCCTTTGAGCTGCAGGAGGGCGACAGCCTCGGGATGCTCGGCTCCAACGGGGCCGGCAAGACGACCATCCTCAAGCTGCTCTCGCGCGTCACCTGGCCGACGGCCGGACGGGTGCTGGTGGCCGGCAAGGTCATCTCGCTGATCGAGCTTGGCGCTGGCTTCCACGCCGAACTGACCGGCCGCGAGAACATCTTCCTCCACGGCGCGATTCTCGGCCTCAGCTTCAAGGAGATCGCCAGCCGCCTGGACGAGATCGTCACGTTCACCGGCATCGAGAAGTTCGTGGACACGCCCGTCAAGTGGTACTCCTCGGGGATGTACGCACGGCTCGGCTTCGGCGTGGCAGCGCACAGCGACCCTGACGTGCTGCTGGTGGACGAGGTGCTGGCCGTCGGCGACACTGCCTTTCAGCGCAAGGCTATCGACGCTATGCGCGGCCTCGTCCAGAGCGGCAAGACGGTCATCCTGGTGTCGCACGATCTCGGCAACGTGCGGGGACTCTGCAAGCAGGTACTCTGGCTGGAGAAGGGCGAGGTCAAAGCACTCGGCCCGACCGACGAGATCGTGGCACAGTACCTCGACGACGTGAACGCGCGCGCCGCCGCCGAGCAGGGCGCCCGCGACCGCACCGAGACGCGCGGCGGCTCTGGCGACGCCCGCTTCACGACGGTCCAGTTGCTCGACCACTCCGGCCGCCAGACCGACGTCTTCCAGCCCGGCGAGCCGATCCGCATCCGCGCCGCCTACAAGACGTTTCGCCCCCTGGAGCGCCCGATCTTCCGCGTCCTGATCCGGGCCCCGCGCTTCGGCGTCAGCGTCTGCGCGGGCGACACCCACGCGTCAGATATCCCCGAAACGGTCGACGGCGAGGGCGTCCTCGAGGCCGTCTTCGACGGGCCGCCGATCCAGCCCGGCCTCTACTCCGTGGCGCTGGAGATCCGTGGGCCGGACGGCGTCGCGCTGTACGACTCGCTGGGGGTGGCCGCCGACTTCATGGTGCCGGTGACGGCCGGCAGCAACGGCTACGTCGTGGACCGCGACGACCTCGTGCGCGTGCCCGTGCGCTTCGAACACGTCTCCGGCCTGGGCTGAGCGGACGCGCGACGGCCCCTGCTCACGCCCCGCGTCGGGGTCTCACCCAATGAACAGGTCGGCGGCCGTCCGCGCGAGCAGCAGGAGCAGCATCCCGATCAGCAGCCAGCGCAACGGCCCCGACGGAATCCGCCGCGTCAGGCGGGCTCCAACCATCGTGCCCAGCGCGCTGCCCGTGACCACGATGGCCGCCTGGGTCCACGGCACCTGCCCCATCAGCGCCTTGCCGCTGGTCGAGGCGACCGCCGTAAAGATCGAGACCAGCATGCTGGTGCCGATGGCGCGGTGGATCGGCATCTTCAAGGCCGCTCGAAAGAGCGGGATCACCATGAAGGTGCCGCCCGCCCCGATGTTGCCAGCGATCACGCCCGTGAACATGCCGAACGCCGCCGCCTTCGTGTAGACGCGGGGCACGCGCCGCTGGACGCGCGCGGATGCGCCGCCGACCTTGACCAGCAAAAGGATCAGCGAGAGCGTGGCCGCCGCAAGGTAGATCAGCTTCACGGCGAAGGCGTCAACCCAGCCGGAGATCGCCGCGCCGATCAGCCCGCCGGCGACGCTGGCGATCCCGGCCGCCACGCCGATCCGGCCGTCCACCGCGCCGTACCGGCCGTGCACGAGATAGGCGAACACGCCGACGGCGAGGCCGTGCAGCGCCGCGATGCCCGTGGCAAGCTTGAACGGGATGCCGCCGACGAACGCCAGGGCCGGCACCAGCAGCAGTGCGCCGCCCATCCCGACGATCCCCGAGAGGAAGCCGCACGTCAGGCCAACGCCGAACAGCAGCACAATGTATCCCAGATCGATGCCTTGCAGCAGCTCCACAGCGCCAACTCCAGCGCGCGAACGAGCGACGATGCGGGTACACGCAAGAACCGGCGGAACCATAGCACGTCGGCCGGCCCCTCCTGGGGGCAGGGCCAGCAGCGCCCAGGGCGATTGCATGCTGGGTGCACCGTGCAGCGTCGTCGGGGCTTGAAACTCCCGACTGCGCGTCTCACGACAGTATGGGAACACCAACGAGCATGCAATCGGCCTGGCAGCGCCGTTCACGTGGCCCGCGCTCAGATGGCGGCGGTCGCAGGCTGGGCCGAGGATGCGCCATTCGTCTCGACGGCCGGCGTCTCCTGTGCGGGCAGCTTGAGCGACACCACCGTGCTCACGCCGACCGTGTCCATCGAGATCCCATACAGCGACTGGGCCGACTCCATCGTGGCGCGGTTGTGGGACACGACCACGAACTGGGTGCGGTCGCTCAGCTCGTTCAGGACGGCAGTGAACCGGCGCACGTTCGACTCGTCCAGGGCGGCGTCAACCTCGTCCAGCACGCAGAACGGGGCCGGGTTCGCCTTCAGCAAGGCGAAGATCAAGGCCACCATCGTCAGCGCCCGCTCGCCCCCGGACAGGCTCACCAGCGGCTGGAGCCGCTTGCCGGGCGGGCGCGCCACGATGTCCACGCCGCTTTCCAGCACCTCGTCCGGTTTGCTCAGCACCAGCTCGGCGTGCCCGCCCGCGAACAGCCGTGCGAAGTACTCCCCGAACGCCACGTTGACCCGCGCGAACGCCGTGTCGAAGGCGTCCTTCATCAGCCCGGTCAGCTCTTCCATGACGCCCTGCAGCTCCGTGCCGGCCTGCTCCAGGTCAGCCGTCTGGGTCACCAGGAACGCGTGTCGTTCGCTCAACTCGCGGAACTCGAGCAGCGTGGCCTCGCCGACGTCGCCGATGGAGCGCAGCTCGCGGCGCAAGGTCGTCATCCGGCGGCGGGCAGCATCCGGGTCGAACGGCGGACCGGCCTCCTCGGGCTCCTCCTCGCGCTCACCTGTCGGTTCGTCGCCCAGGTCGAGCCGCAGCTGGATCGTGTCGTCCAGGCCGGCCAGGTCGTCCACGTACTCCTGGGCTTCACGGCGGACCCGCTCCAGGCGGTCGCCGGCGCGGCTCTCCGCGATGGCCGCCGCTTCCAGGACTGTCCGCCCAGACCGGGCCACGGCCCGTAGCTCGCCGGCCCGCTGCTCGATGGCGGCGCGCTTCGCGCGGGCCTGCTGGCGGGCCTCGCGGGCAGCGGTCAGGGCGTCGAGCAGCGGCTGCACGGCCACCTCGGCAGCCTTGAGCGCCTGACGGAGCGTTCCGGCCCCCGCCCGCAGCTCCTGCCGACGCTGCCGCTCGCCGTCCACCCGCCGCTCGCTCTCAGCGGCCGCGCGGGCAGCGTTGGCGAGGTCGGCGTCGAGGCGATTGAGCAACTGATCCACGCCCTGGGCTTCGGCGCGGCAGCGCGCGAGATCGGCCTGGCGGCCGGCCCGCTCGGAGCGGCGCTCGGCCAGCCGGGCCGCCAGCGCGCCCTGTTCCCGTTCGGCCCGTTCCAGCGCTTCGACGCCCTCCAGCCGCTTCCGCTCGGCCTCGGTGCGGCGCGCCCCGGAGCCGTCGCGCTGCTGCCGGGCACGCCCGAGATCGGCCTCGATCGCCGGGCCGGCCGCCGTGGCCTCGCGTAGCTCACGCTCCAGTCGCGAGGCCTGCGCCGCCGCGTTGCCGGCATCCAGCGCGGCCTTGCGGTCGGCGGTCTCGGCGGCGGTCAGCGCATCGCGGACGGCCCGTTCCTCGCCGGCCAGCCCGGCCTGCTGGCGATCCGTCTCAGCCAGCCGCCGCTCGACGTCCGCCAGCGCCGCCCCGACCGCCTCCAGCTCTCCCTGGACGCGCTGCAGCTCGGAGCGTCGCCGCACCAGCCGCTCGGCCTGCCGGTCCCGCCCGACCCACCATTCGCCGGTCGCCCGAACCAGGACGCCGTCTTGCGCGGCCACCTGCCAGCCCGGCGGCACATCCGCCGAGGCCGCCAGCCGCCGCGCCGCCCTGGCGGCCTGCCCGGCGTTCGCCACGACCACGGTGCTGCCGAGCACCCGCCGCGCCACCGCCCCAAGCTCAGGCCCGATCTCGACGAGATCGTCGGCCCAGCCGGCGATGTCCAGATCGTCCAGGCCAGCCAGCGACGCCTCGACAGCCGCCCGCAGCCGGTCCAGGCTCGCGCCGCCCGCTGCATCGTCGGCGCTGACCAGCCCGACCCGCTCGTTGGCCCGCTCGTGGAGCAGTTGCAGCGCCGTCGGCAGCTCTCCGCTCTCCCCGAGCACGACCACCTGCGCCCGCTCACCCAGCGCCGCCTCGACGGCCGCCCGATGCTGTTCGAGCACGGACAGCTCGCCAGCCAGCAGCCCGCGCACGCTCGTGAGACGTCCACGCAGGGTCGCCGCAGCGCCGCCCTTCAGCCCGCTACCGCTCTCCTCCGCCGCCTGCCGCGCGATCTCCAGCCGCTGACGGTCGCCGGCCAGGCGGTGCTGCTCGGCCCGCAGACGGTCGAGCTGCTGGCGGATCTCCTCGCGCCGCCCCGTGAGCGCTTCGCGGCGACGGCGAGCGTCCAGCAGCGCGGCGGCGGCGCTCTCGGCGGCGGCGGCGCGTGTGGCGGCCTCACCCCTTACCCGTTCCAGGTCACGGGTCAGCCGTTCCACGTCCTCGCCCTGGCGGGACAGTCGCCGCTCCAGCCGCTCGACCCGCCCTGTAGCCTCGTCCAGCGAGCCGGCCGCGCCCCGCAGCTCGCCGTCCAACGCGCCCAGCCGCCGCCGTGCCCCCGCCACCTCGGCGTCGGCGCGGCGGGCGGCCTCGTCGTCGGCACGGTCAGCCTCCGCACCGGCCTGCACCGCCCGCTCGGCCTCGGCCAGGGCGGCGCGGGCGGCCGTCTGCTGGGCCAGCAGGGTCGTGCGCTCGGTGCTGAGGGCAGCCTCACGCTCGCGCTGCCGCTCCCACTCGGCCAGCAGGCGAGATTCGGCGTCGTCGGCCCCGGCCAGCCGCTCCTCGGCGCGGGCCAGCTCCCGCCCGACGCGCGCCACCTCCTCACGAGCCGCCGCGAGCTTCGGCTCCAGATCGGAGACCGTTGTCTCGGCCTCGGTGGCGGCGTGTTCGGCATCGCGGGCCAGCCGTTCGAGGTCGGCAACCTCGGCCTCCTGGCGCTCGGCCTGTTGGCGGGCGGCGGCGGCGTCTGTGCGGGCCCTGGTCAGCTCGGCGCGGGCGCCGGCCAGCGCGTGGCGCAGCCAGCGACCGGCCAGCCGCGCCAGCTCTTCGCGGAGGACTTTCGCCCGCTCGGCGCGCTCGGCCTGGGCGCGCAGGCGGATGACGTGCGGCTCCAGCTCGGCGATGACCGCTCGGCAGCGCAGCAGGTTCTCCTCGGTCGCGGCCAGCCGGGTGCGCGTCTCGTGCAGCCGCGCCTGATGACGGCGGATGTCGGCGGCGTTGTCGATCACCACCCGCCGTTCCTCGGGCCGCTGCAAGATCAACTGATCGACGCTGCCCTGGCCCACCACGACGTACGCCTCGGCGTCGAGCGCGGCGTGCATCAGCCACTGGTGGATGTCGCGCAGGCGGACCTTCGAGCCGTTGACGAGGTACTCGGCCTCGCCGGAGCGGTACAGGCGGCGGGTGATCTTCACTTCCGAGTAGTCGAGCGGGATGCGCCCCTCGGAGTTATCGAGCGTCAGCGAGACTTCGGCCAGCCCGAGCGGCTGCCGCCCCTGCGACCCGACGAAGATGACGTCCTCGCCGCGCCGGCCACGGATCGCACGCGGACTCTGCTCCCCGAGCGCCCAGCGCACGGCATCCGCGACGTTGCTCTTGCCGGAGCCGTTCGGCCCGACCACCACCGAGATGCCCGGCTCGAACAGGAACGTCGTCCGGTTCGCGAAGCTCTTGAAGCCGACGAGGTCAAGCCGTTTGAGGTGCATCAGGGAGCAGGGAGGTCGATGGGCTGGGGGGTGAGGGCCTCCCCCGATCCCGGCGTGAGGGCCAGCTCGGCCGCCTCGGCCCCGTCCTCGGCCGGCGGCTCGACGGGCATCGCTTCGATGGTCGCCAGGGCCTCGGCGGCAGCGATTTGCTGCGCCGACTGCTTGCTGCGCCCGACCGCTTCCGCCGAGACGCCGCCACCGGCAATCACCCGGACCGTGAAGATCGGGCTGTGGCCCGCGCCCGACACATCCAGCACCTCGTAGGTCGGCGTGACGCTGAAGCGAGCCTGGCTGACCTGCTGGAGGCGCGACTTGGCGTCCACCACCTGCCGCTCGCCCACCGTCACCAGCTCAGGCTGTACGAAGCGCTGCACCAGTTGTCTGGCCGCGCGGAAGCCCCGGTCGATGAAGACGGCCCCCAGCACCGCCTCGAACGCGCTGCTCAGGAGGGCGTCGCGGTTGCGGCCACCCGCCCGGCTCTCTCCGCGCCCGACCAGCACGAACGCCCCCAGGTCAAGCTCGCGCGCCCAGCCCGCCAGCGACGACGCCCGCACCAGCGCCGAGCGCAGCAGCGTCAACTGGCCCTCGTCGCGGTCCGGATAGGCCCGGAACAACTGCTCCGAGACGAGCATCCCCAGGACCGAATCCCCCAGGAACTCCAGCCGCTCGTTCGAGAGCAGGCCGCTCTCACCCAGGTCATTGGTCAGCGACTTGTGCACCAGGGCGTGCCGCAGCAGGGCCGGGTTCTTGAGCCGGACGCCAAGCCGGCGCTGTAGCTCCTCCAGGTCTGGCTCTGGCGGGAGGATGTGATCCTGCTCAGACATCACTCACCCCCGTGAACCGGAAGTGCGACAGCCGCATGGCCGGTGCCAGGACGGCCCCGCCCCACCCTTCGAGCAGTTTGCGCTCAGCCCCCAGCGCATCCAGGCCGCTCCAGGCGTCGAGCACGCCCTGGGTGAAGCGGAGGTTCCTGACAGGACGGGTGACCTCACCATGCTCGATCAGGAAGGTGCCGTCCTTGGTCAGGCCGGTCAGCACCGCCTGGTCGGACTTGACGACGTTCACGTAGTTGAAGCGCGTCACCCAGAGGCCGCGCTCGATGCCCTTCGCGAGATCGGCCCTGGGAGTGTCGCCGGCCGCCATCATCAGGTGCGAGGCGAACGGGCCGAACGTGTTCGGGGCCGGCAGGGCATGTCCCGTCGAGGCGCGGCCGGCACGCGTCGCCGTCCGGCTGTCGTAGACGACTCCGGCGCCAACACCGTTCGCGATCAGGTCGACATGCTCGGATGGCACGCCCTCGTAGTCGAAGCTCGACGGCAGCCCGTCCGACGAACGCGGATCGTCCACCACCGAGATGCGCGGATCGACGATCCGCTGCCCGAGCTTGCCGCGCAGGAAGCTGGTCCCCTCCAGCAGCGACAGCCCGCCGAACCCCATGTACGCGAGGTACATCAGCATCTCGCCGATGGCGTACTCCTCCAACACCACGGGGTACTCACCCGGCTCGACGCGGATCGCCCCTCGGCCGCGGACGGCCTTGTCCACCGCCTCACGGCCCAGCGCTTCGGCATCGACGCTGCCCACAGCGAGCGCCGTCTGCTCGGCGTACCCGCTGCCCTCGTCGTCCAGCACCACCGTCAACAGGCTGGCCCGCGAGCGCTGCTCGTACAGGCGCACCCCCCGCGAGCTGGCGATCCCGAGCTCGGTCGTCTCGGTGGCGCAGGCCCCGGACGCCTGCAGGCTGGCCTCGTTGGCGAGCCGGCAGACCACGCCAACCATCCGCGCCCGCTGCTCGGGGGTGCAGTCCGCCGTGGCCTGGTTGAAGCTCGCGACCGGCTGGACCGGCAACGGCGACGGCAGATCGGGCAGCGCCGGGTCTTCCGGCTGGCGCTGTGCCGCCTCGATGGCCCGCTCGGCCACCCGCACGAGGCCGGCGTCAGAGAGGTCGTTGGTGGTCGCCACGCCCGAACGTTTGCCGACGAGCGCCCGCACCCGCACCTCGGCGTTGCGCTCGGCCACGTTCTGGTGGATGCCGGAGTTGGCGAAACGGGTCAGCGCCGAGTCCGTCCCGAGCACTACGACCTCGGTCTGATCGGCGCTGGAGGCCGCCAGCACCCGGTCCGCGACGCGCTCGAAGGCAGTCTGCCCGAGCAGTTCACTCATCGCCATGCTACCGCATCACGCCGATCTGGACGTTCCGCACCCGGATCGGCGCGGCGCCGTGCCCGACGTGCATCGACTGCGACGGCTGCCCCTTGCCGCAGTTCGGCGTGCCCCAGACCGTCCACTCCCGCCCGACAGCGTCGCAGGCGCCCCAGAAGCGCGGGGTGATCCCGGTGTAGGTCGCGTTCTTCAGCATCGCCCCGAGCTTGCCGTTGCGGATCTCCCAGCCGATCTCCGTCCCAAACTGGAAGTTGAGGCGCACGTCGTCGATACTCCAGCTGCGGTTGGTCTGGAGGAAGACGCCACGCTCGGTGTCGGCGATCATCTCCTCCAACGACCAGTCGCCCGGCTCCAGGTTGATGTTCGTCATCCGGATCAGCGGGATGCGGCTCCAGCCATCGGCGCGCATCGTCCCGTTGCTGGACTCGCCCAGCCGCGCGGCGGTCTCGCGCGAGGTCAGGTAGTTCTTGAAGATGCCTCGATCCACGATGACCGTCCGCTGGGCCGGCACGCCCTCGTCGTCAAAGCCGAAGGTGCCCAGTGCGCCGGGGATCGTGGCGTCCGCGGCTATCGTGACATGGTCCGAGCCGTAGCGGTACGCGCCGCGCTTGTCGAGGGTCAGAAAACTGGTCCCAGCGTAGCTGGCCTCGGCGCCGTAGACGCGGTCCAGCTCGATCGGGTGCCCGCACGACTCGTGGACTTGCAACGCGGCCTGGCTCGAATCGAGGATGACCGTCGTCACCTCGTCGGGGCAGGGTTTCGCGGTCAGAAGCTGGGCGGCCTGCTCGGCGGTCTGGGCGGCGTGCGCGGCAAGGTTCATGGACAGGAAGTACTCGTAGCCGGCCGTCGAGTGCTGGCGTCCGAAGCTGTTCGGGTAGCTGCGGTGTTGGGCATCGGCGTCGCCGACGGCCAGCGCATCGATGCCGGCCCCGGTCTCGACCAGCGTCTGCTGCACGAAGCTGCCCTCGGTGGAGGCGAACGTCTTCGTGATCCGCTGGCACTCGAACGAGCCTTTGGCGACGGCGATGCCTTTGACGGACCGCATCTCGGCGTCGGCGGCCAACAGTTGCGCGAGCTTGTCGTCCACGGAGACGGTGAACGGATCGATCTTGACCGGTGTGGCGTAGCTGGCAACGGCGCGGATCGGCTCGCCAAGATCGACATGCTCGCTCCGCACCAGTGCGCTGGCCCGCGCGATCTCGACGGCCTGCCGCGCGATGCGCTCCAGCTCGCGCCCCTCGACCCGCGACGAGCTGGCGAAGCCCCAGGCGCCATCGACCAGCACCCGCACGCCGAACCCGTGGCTCTCGTCCTCGACGAGGCCATCCGGGCGGCCGTTCTTGACCGAGATGACCTGCCGCTCCAGCCGCTCGATGCGAACATCGGCATAGGCGGCTCCCGCGGCGACGGCAGCATCCAACGCGCGGTCTGTCAGGTCACGCATGCGGGCTTACCAGAAGGGGCCGTACGAGTGTTTCCATCTGTTGGAGTGTAAACGATGCCCGGGCCCAGCGGACTCACAAGCGCGTGACGGGCCGGCGGCAAGGGAGTTCTCACGACCGCGAAAAGCCCCCGCCCGAGCGTGTCGGGTGGGGGCCAGCGGCGTGCGAGAGTCGCTAGTTGGACGCAGCCGGGCTGGGCGACGGCTTGGCGGCCGGGCTGCCGGACGGCGCGGCAGCGGGGCTCGCGGCCGGGCTGGCAGCAGGGGAGGCCGCGGGCGACGCGGTGGGCGGGGTCGTCGGCTTCAGTGCCGGCGTGGGGAGCGGGGTGTTCGCGGGCGGGCTCGCGGTCTGGCAGGCGCTCAGGACCAGCAGGCCGGCGGCCGTCAGCCCGAGCAGACCACGGCGGCTGAAGAAGGCGCCACGAGACACAACCGATCGGACCTCAGACATCGACATGAAGCTCAATTCCTCCAACGCCCCACACTCCTGCCTCGCCGCGAAGCCACCGGGCACGACGAGGTCAGGCGCTATCGTTAAGGGGCGACGGCAAATTCTATAAGATTATTCGGCCAGATTGGCGGCGCTGCCCGCGGCAGTCCACTCAGCGGGCGCGAGCAGCCCGCCGCGCACGCCCCATGCCGGCCGCCAGGTCGAGCGCCACTTCCATGTTGACAGGCTGCGCCTTGCCCGTCCCGGCGATGTCGAACGCCGTGCCGTGATCGACCGACGTGCGGATGATCGGCAGGCCGAGCGTGATGTTCACGCAGTCGTCGAAGCCGGCCAGCTTGGCGGGGATGTGCCCCTGGTCGTGGTACATCGCCACCACCGCGTCGAACTCCCCCTTGAGCGCCCGCAGGAAGACCGTGTCGCCGGGGATCGGGCCGTAGGCGTCGATGCCCTCGGCCTGAAGCCGGGCAGCCGCCGGCCGGATCTCGCGCTCGTCCTCAGGACCGAAGAGGCCGTTCTCACCGGCGTGCGGGTTGATGCCCGCCAGCGCGATCTTCGGCGGCCGGCTGACCAGCGGCCCGACGGCCTCAGCAGTCAGGCGCGCCACCCGCACCACCCGATCCGTGGTCAGCGTCTGGACGGCCTCCATCATCGAGCAGTGGGTGGAGACGTGCGAGATCCGCAGGCGCGGCGAGGCCAGCAGCATCGTCACGTCGTCGTCGCCGATGTCGCAGAGGGCGGCCAGCGCCTCAGTGTGGCCCGGGTACATGTGCCCGCCGAGGTGCAGCGCTTCCTTGTTGAGCGGCGCGGTCACGATGGCGTCGATGGTGTTCGCCAGGGCCAGGGTCACGGCCGTGTCGATGTACTCGAAGGCGGCGTTGCCGTTGACGGCATCGACCTTGCCGCGCGTCAGACTCTCGAACGGCCGGTTCTTGAAGTCGAGCACCCAGATGGCGCCGTCATCCAGCGTGGCCGTGCCGATCTCGCTGGCGTCGCCGAGCGCCCGCACCGGCAGCGGACTCCCGACGATCCGCGCCGCGTCCTCCATGACGCTGGCGTCGCCGAGCACCACCATGCGCGCATTCGCCCGCAGTTCTGGCTTCATCAGCGCCATCGCGATGATCTCCGGCCCTACGCCGGCCGCATCGCCCATCGTGATCCCGAGTACTGGCCGTTCGTCCACGCTCATGCCGCCTCCCGCCACAAGGATATCTGAGGCCGTGTCCCTCTGGACGAACGACGCGCGCGGCAACCGGCTGGAGGCTCATCCGTTCTGTCGTGTGCATGGGACTGCGTGAACGGACGGTCAGGATGCACCGCGCATGAGGCGGGCGGTCAGCGCACGCTGGCGACGGACCACGCTGCCACGGGCCGCCGCCAGACTCTTCCTTCAGACGCTACTGGTGGCGGCCCTGCTCTGGCCGGCCATCCTCGGCCCGGGCAGCGCCCGCGCCGACGACGAGCACCAGGGGCTGCAAGCCGGCTGGGCCGTGGACGACCAGGGCAACGTCAACTTCACCTCGTCGTTCTCGCTCCAGAACCGGTACATGCACGAGGCCGAGGCGAGCTGGATTCGGCTCAACTTTCGCCTGGGGGCCTGCTTCACGGACTGGATCACCCCCGGCTGCAACGGTCGGACCGCCCTCCAGACCTACGACGAGGTGGTGAGCATCGCCCACGACCACGGGTTCCAGGTGCTCGGGCTGATCGGCCACGAGGCCTGGCGCGGCGAGCAGGCTGAGTGGACGGCGAACAACGCCGAGCATGCCGGCGGCAACGGCGACAACCCGTACCTTCGACGCTTCGCCGACGACGCGGCCACCGTCCTGGCAGCCCACTTCGACGACCGCATCCGCGCCTGGGAGGTCTGGAACGAGCCGAACGCCTGGACCGAGCAGGACGAGCGCGGCCGGCCCCGTGGCGGCAGCTTCATCTTCCCCTCGAACTTCGCGTGGGCGCTGACCCACGCCCACGCCGCCATCAAGGCCGTTCAGCCAGACGCCATCATCATCTCGGGCGGCCTCTTCGGGCACGATCTCGGCGATGCGGCGCTGCTGTTCGCGCGGACCGCCTGTCCGACCGGCGTCAACAGCGGCGCGGACTACCTCTGCGCCACCTACGAGATGGGCCTCCAGCACGCGGGCTGGCAGCCCGGCCGCTTCCCGTTCGACCACGTCGGGCAGCACCTCTACATCGACGGCGGCAGCCTGACCAGCGAAGAGAAGCTGCGGTTCTACCTGGACGACGTGCGCGACGCCTACCTGCAGTACGAGGGCGCGGAGACGACGAAGACGACCCACATCACCGAGTTCGGCTGGTCCACCAAAGACCTCTCGCAGGAGCTTCAGGCGGAGAACCTGGTGCTGGCGTTCGACACGTTCCGGCAGGTCGAGTACGTCGCGCGGGCCTACTGGTTCCACGCACAGGACGTCCCCGAGGCCGGGCTGTTCTACGGGCTGGCCGACTCAGCCGGGAAGCAGAAGCGCGCATTCGCGGCGTACCAGACGGCGACGGACTACCAGGCAGCGGTCGCGCGGGAGCAGGGCGGGGCGGTGGCCATCGGCGAGCAGCCGGCGGGCCAACTCACCGCCAACGCGCGGGCAGCGGGGCCAGCCGCGCCCCGCGTCTACGCTGCTGAGCCACCTCGGCCGGCCGCCAGCCCGACACCGAACCCAACCGCGCAGCCGACGCCTGCCGCAGTCACCACCGACGCGATCGTGCTTGACGCCGACGCGGACCCCACCAGCGGAGGACGACCATGATCCGGCCCCCTGCGCGCCTGCTGTCCATCCTGGCCCTCGTGGTGGGCCTGACCGGCCTCCCCGTCCCTGGCGCCACGGCTGAGGCGTTCCAGTCGCCCACGACGGCGGCGGGTACGGATGGTCCGGCCCGCTGCCACCTGATCGGTCGGGCCACGAAGCCGGCCGAGCGGCTCAGCTCGACGCAGTTCGCCGTGACGCTGGCCGTCGAGCGCGATCTGCGCCTGCCGCCGGGAACCGACCCGTCCGCCGCCCAGAGCGACGCCACGATCCTGGTCAACAGCACCTACGGGGCGACCTTCTACCGGCCCTTTGACGTGAAGACGGGGACGCCGCTGGAGGTGGCCGGCTACGTGCGGGCGGGCGGCCAGTGCGTGGTGGACACGCTGAACGTCGGGACGCTGGCCCCTGGCTACGAGGGGTACATCCGCCCGCCGGCGGTCTGCCCGACGGCCGGCGATGAGACGATCTCCGTCTACGAGCAGGCCAGCGTGCCGCTCGGGTGCGGGGTCGCCCCGATGTTCACGGCCCCGACGGCGGTCCAGCGCTTTGAGCACGGGCTGATGCTCCACCTGAAGGGGATCTACGTGTTGCAGTACGGTCCGGCCGCGCTGAACGGCACGCCGCTCGACGGCGGCCCCTGGGCCGGCGCGCGCGACGCCTGGCGCGAGCCGGAGCCGCCGAGCGGAGGCCTTCAGCCGCCGGCCGGCCTGTTCGAGCCGTTGCGCGGCTTCGGCAAGGCCTGGCGAGAGCAGGCCGGCGGCCCCGAGGGCGGGCTGGGCTGGGCTGTTGAGGAGGAGGCCACCGCCGACGCTAGCTGGCAGCTCTTCGAGAAGGGGATCGTCATCGTCACCCGGGCCGGCGAGGGGTTGATACTCTACCACGAGGGCCGCGTCTGGGAGCTGAAAGCCCGGTAAGTTCATCCCCCGTCCCTGCCCGCCGTACCGGCCAGGGCGATTGCACGTTGGGCGCATCGTGCAGCTTCGTCGGGGCTTGAAAGCCCCGCCTACCATCCTGCAGTCGCTTCGCGACGCAACGGTCTCACCAGTCCCTGCCGTTCCCGACGGCCGTCGCGCAGCGACTGAATGCGTGTAGGCGGGGACTTCAGTCCCCGACCGCCCGTTCCATGATGCTTCGGGGACACCAATGAACATGCAATCACCCTGAGCGAGGGGGCAGGGCAATCGTGTGTTGCGCACATCGTGCAGCTTCGTCGGGGCTTGAAAGCCCCGCCTACCATCCTGCAGTCGCTTCGCGACACAACGGTCTCACCAGTCCCTGCCGTTCCCGACGGCCGTCGCGCAGCGACTGAATGCGTGTAGGCGGGGACTTCAGTCCCCGACTGCCGTCTGGCGACGTTCACGCCCCGCGGCCTCGGCCAGCCCGCTCCCGGACGATCTGCAGCACCAGCCGGCCGTCGCGGACGCCCAGCAGCTCGAGCAGGACGAGGTAGACCACCCCCGCCACGCCCGCCAGCCCGAGCAGCAGCCCGCCCAGCATCAACGTCCCGTGGACGCCCGGCAGCAGCGCCGCCTCGGCCAGCCAGACCACGACGCCCACGCCGACCGACGCCACCAGCACCCGGACCGTCCACAACACGAATGGGCCGTCCAGCAGGCCCGCCCCCGAGCGCTCCAGGATCAGCAGCAGGATCACGCCATGCGCGCTGTTCTGGATCGCGTTGGCCAGCGCCAGCCCGGCCACGTCCAGCGGCCCGATCAATGCCAGCGCGGAGACCAGATAGAGCAGCACCGTCGCCACGCCCACCAGCACCGGCGTCCGCGTGTCTTTGCGCGCGTAGAACGCCACGATCAGCAACTGGTCGAGCGCCGTCAGCGGCAACTGGGGCGCGTACGCCAGGAAGACCAGCGCCGTCCGCGCCGTCTCGATCTCGCCGAAGCGACCCCGTTCGAACAGCAGCTGCACCAGCGGCTCGCGCAGCACGATCAGCCCGACCGTCGCCGGCAGCATCAACAGCAGCACGATCCGCGCGCCGAAGCGGAGCGTCTCGCGGTAGCCGCCGGCCGCCTCGTCGTCCGCGCGCCCGACGGCCACGGCCGCCGCCAGCGCGCTCGCGTGCTTCGAGAGCAGCGGCAGCACCGCGAACGAGGTCGCCGTCGCCACCAGCCCGAGCGGGAACTGGATCAGCCGCGTCGCATAGTTCATCACCGACAGGCTGCCCTCGGCCAGCCCGGACGCGAGGTTGCGGTCGATGACGATCCCGGCGATGGTCACGATCATCCCGGCCGCCACCGGGCCGTACAGCTTGAGGATCGCGCGGACCTCGGGTCGGTCCAGTTCCAACGCTGGGCGGTAGCGCAGTCGGCCCAATCCCGGCAGTTGCAGCAGCACCTGCCCGAGCGCCCCCAGCACCACGCCCAGCACCAGCGCGTAGACGTCCAACACCTCGTGCAGGAGCAGCGCGCCGAGGATCACGCCGCCGTTGTAGACGGCCACGGCGAAGGCCGGCAGCGTCACCCGGCGACGCGCGTACAGCACGCCCGTCAGCACGCCGGCGATCCCCTGGAGGATGACCGCCACCAGCATCAGGCGAACCATCGGGACGGCCGCCGCGCGCGTCTCGGCCGAGAAGCCGCTCGCCAGCACGTCCACCACCAGCGGCGCGGCCAGCCCGAGCACCAGCGCCACGCCCAGCAGCACCAGCGCCACCAGGGTCAGGACGGTGCTCAGAAGCCGCCACAAACGCTCCTCGTCCTCGGCGGCGTCCACGAAGACGGGCACCAGCGCTGCGCTGATCGCCCCGCCGACCAGCAGGTCGTAGACGATCATCGGGACGGCCGAGGCGGCGACAAAGGCGTCGGTGGCGGCCGTCGCCCCGAACAGGGCCGCCATGACCTGCTCGCGGGCCAGCCCCAGCAGCCGACTGACGATGTTCCCCAGGGCGATCACCGCCGCCGCGATGGCGACGCTACGCACGAGGTTCCTCCAGCCCTCGGTGAGGTGACCGCCCCCCACCCCCCGCCCCGCAGCGGGGCGGGGGGTGGGGGGTGTTCTTGAAGCCGCTCAACCGCGGCTCAGCCGGTACAGGCGGAAGTCGAACATGCGGCCACTCTCGACGGCCGGGCGCGGGTCCAGCGACTCGACCTTCAGCCGACCGCCGGCCGTCTGGGCATCGCGGGCGTTCAGGATCGCCAGCACACTCGGCCCGCCATCCCGCCCATCCCGCCCATCCCGCCCATCCCGACTGTCCAGGGCGTCCTGGAGCCGCCCGACGCTCGGACGGATCGTTCGGTACGGCACACGCTTGAACACGAGCAGATGCTCCAGGCCGCGAAGCTCGGTGACCCCGGTGTCGGGCAGCTCCGACCCGATGCTGTCGTCCACCAGGACCGTCTCGCCCGGGCTGCGGGCCGCCTCGATCTCGGCGGTCAGCTTCAGGACGCGGTCGTTGGTGTCGGTACGCTCCAGGGCGCGCTCGTAGTAGCGGTCCAGCGAGGCCAGTGGCAGCGCCGCCAGCAGCAGCCCGATCAGCAAGGCCGCCAGCAACGGTCGGCGGCGCGTGGAGGGCCAGCGTCGCAGGATCACCGTCGTGAGCCAGACCAGCCCCAGGGCCGCGCAGGCGAACAGCAGCGGCGCGATCGGCATCAGGTAGCGGCTGGTCAACAGCGTCTGGAACTTCGGGTTGGCGGCGGGCAGGATCAGCAGGAAGCCGCCGCAGGCCAGCAGCGGCAGCAGATCGCGCCGCGCCGCCAGCAGCCCGACGCCGAGCAGGGCCAGCCCGCCGACCAGCAGGACAGAGGGATCAGCCAGGTAGGCGGCGGCGCCCTCGCGCTGATCGACGGCCCCGCCGACCACCCGCCCGAGCAGCAGAAGCATCGAGGCGGCGGTCGGGCCGTAGCCGCTGGCCGACGCCTGATCCTGGGCGTACTCGGAGCGCATCCGCTGGGCACTCGTCAACGACTCGAACCCCTGCTGGGCGTTGTAGAGGATCACGTTGGCGTACCCGACCAGGAACAGGCCGGCCGCGAGATAGGGCCAGGGCGTGCGGAGGATGCGCCAGTCGCGCAGGAGAATGGCGAGCGCGACGCCCGGCAGCAGCGCGGCGACCAGCGGGTGCGTCTGGAGCGCCAGCCCGAGCACGAGTCCGGCGAGGGGTAGATCGAGGCCCTCACCCCCCAGCCCCCTCTCCCTGTGCGCGGGAGAGGGGGAGATGGCTCCCCCTCTCCCGCGCACAGGGAGAGGGGGCTGGGGGGTGAGGGCCCTCATCGGAGGGGGCTGGGGGGTGAGGGCGCTTTCGGACACTGGGGCAAGGGTTCTGAGCAACAGCCAGAACGCCAGCGTCGTCAGCAGCGGCGTCAGGCAGTTCGACCACGCGATGTGGCTGTTCACCACCACGTGTGGGCCGTTCGTGGCGAGCAGCGCCGCCGCCAACAGCCCCACGATCCTCGGCCCGACCGTACCGGCCGCCGCGTCCCCGACCAGCGGCAGTCTCGGGAGCCGCTTCCCCACCTCGACGCCCAGGAAGTAGGTCGCCACGACGGTCAGGATGGCGGCGGCCAGCACCACGACCCGCGGGGCCAACGGACTCTGCCCTGACACAGCCAGCCCGAGCGCGACCAGGTAGTTGTAGAGCGCCCCGTAGTAGCTGTCGTAGTTGGTGAGCGGGCGCGCGCCGTCGCGGACGATGGCGAGGCTGTGAAGCACCTCCAGCGTCTCATCCGTGAAACGGGGAATGGTCCAGAGATACGGCCAGCGGACCACCAGCGCCAGCACGGCGAGGCCGGCAGCGAGCAGGAGGTCGAGCCGCCAGCCGCCCCGGGCGCGCGCAACGCCACCCGATGCGGGCACGGTTGACGGCGGCCGATCTACGAGGGCGGTCATGATCGACGCGGGTGGTACCGGCTGCGAGCGCCGCCTGTCAACCGCGGGTCAGCTCGCACGAGGATCTGAGGCAAGGTCGTCGGGCACGTCGGCGACCGCGTCGGTGAGTCCGGCCTCGCCAGCGGCCAGGGCATCACGCGCCAGGGCATCACGCGCCAGGGCGTCTCGCGCCAGAGCCGTGGCCTGACGGGTCTCGGCGTCGCTGGCCGCCGCGCCCCCTGCCGCATTGTCGGCGTCACCTTCGCCGGCCAGCGGCGCCTCAGCCAGCGCGTCCTCGTCTTGCTCGTCGGCGGGCGCGTCCAGATCGGCCAGGGCGGCGTCGCGCACGCTGGCCGAGGCCACCCGGTAGAGGTCGTGGAGCGTCGCCTGCAGCTCCTCCTGGCCGCCCCAGCCCGGCGGTCGCCCGAGCAGCCGCAGGACCGCGCCGGGCACGTCCGGACCTCGGATCTCGAAGTGGAGGGTGTCCAGCTCCGCGCCGATGGTCCAGAACCGCTCGATGGCCAGCGGCTCGCTGGCGGCGGCCTCCTGCTCGGCGGCAGCGGCGGCGGCAGCGCTCTCAGCGGCCATCCGCGCAGCCCCAGCCGAGCCGAAGCTGCCCCGGCGTGCGCGCAAGGACGCCGTCAGCTCTTCGCGGGTCCGACCGCGCAGGCGAAACAGCAGGAACGGGTCGCGGTCCAGCTCGGCGGCGAGCGCGTAGTGGACGGCTGCGACATGCTTGCAGGGGACGGCCCAGTCCGGGCAGCTGCACTTCATGGTGATGTCGTTCGGGTGGGACGGAAAGAGGGGCGCTTCGGCCGTGTCGCACAGCTGCACGACCTCGGCCGGCAACTCGCCGGCCAGCAGCTTGGCGGTGTAGAGCGCCTGCCGCGCCAGCGCCCCGATGACTCGGTCCCAGACGGCGTCGGGGAAGCGTTCGAGGGTCATCTCGATCCGGTACGGCTGGCGCTCGGAGCCCTGGACGCGCGCCTTGACCGTGCCCGGTGTGATCTCGACGTCCACCACCCGGCCGTTGCGCGCGTACGACCGCCCACGACTCAGGCGGCCAGTCCAGCCGAAGCCGTCGAGCGCCGCCATCCAGCGACGCGCCCACCAGCTGGTCGCAAGCTCAGGCCCGCGCGCCATACCGTTCCTCGTTCATTCGTCCAGAACCGCCTCGGCCCGCAGTGTCAGCAATTCGCGCAATTCCGTGCTGGACAGCTCCGTCAGCCAGGTCTCGCCCGCGCCCACCACCTGCTCGGCCAGCTCTTGCTTGCTCTCGATCAGCGCGTCGATCCTCTCTTCAAGGGTACCGGCGCAGATGTACTTGTGCACCTGAACGTTCCGCAGCTGTCCGATCCGGAACGCCCGGTCGGTCGCCTGATCCTCGACGGCCGGGTTCCACCAGCGGTCGAAGTGGAAGACGTGCGTGGCGCGCGTCAGGTTCAGCCCGATGCCGCCGGCCTTCAGCGAGAGCAGGAAGATCGGCGGGCCACCTTCCTGCTGGAAGCGCTGCACCATCGCATCGCGAGAGCGGACCGGTGTGCCACCGTGCAGGAACATGACCTCGCGGCCGAGCCGACCCTGAAGGTACTCGCGGAGGCGCACGCCGAACTCGGCGAACTGGGTGAAGACCAGGGCGGCCTCGCCCTCCTCGATGACCTCTTCGAGCATCTCTTCGAGGCGCGCCAGTTTGCCCGAGCGTCCGCCGAGCGGCCGGCGATCCCCCTCGCCCAGGAAGCTAGCGGGATGGTTGCAGACCTGCTTGAGCCGCAGCAGCGCCGCCAGCACCCGCCCGCGCCGCTCGATCCCCTCGGCGGCGTCGATCTCGCGCAGCATCTCGTCCACGACGGCCTGGTAGAGGCTGGCCTGCTCGCGGGTCAGCGTGCAGTAGACGCGTGACTCCAGCTTGTCGGGCAGATCCTGGATCACGTTCGGATCGGTCTTGACGCGCCGCAGCACGAACGGCCGAACCAGCTTCCGCAGCTCGCCGGCCCGGTCGGCGTCGCGCCAGCGCTCGATGGGCACGGCGAACGACCGACGGAACGCCTCGCGCGAGCCGAGGTAGCCGGGGTTCAGGAAGTCGAGGATCGCCCACAGCTCGGACAGCCGATTCTCGACGGGCGTGCCGGTCATGGCGAAACGGTAGCTGCCGGAGAACGTCCGGACGGCCTTCGCGCGGCGGGTGGCCGGGTTCTTGACGTTCTGCGCCTCGTCCAGCACGATGCCGGCCCAGGGGATCGGCTTCAGCGACGTCTCGTCGCGGTCCAGCAGCGAGTAGGTCGAAAGCACCACGTCGTAGCCGTGGATCGCCTCCAGCAGCTGCTTGCCGAGCCGTCGGTCCGGCCCGTGATGGGTCATCACCTTCACGTCGGGGGCGAACCGCCGCAGCTCCCGCCGCCAGTTGCCGATCACCGAGGTCGGGCAGACCAGCAGGGCTGGCCGGCGGTCATCCTCCGGGAGGCGGTTCGCCAGCAAGAAGGCGATGTACTGGATCGTCTTGCCGAGGCCCATGTCGTCCGCGAGGCAGCCGCCCAGCCCGTGCAGAGCCAGAAAGCTGAGCCACGCTGCCCCGCGCGTCTGGTACTCGCGCAGCTCCCCCTCGAAGCCGTCCGGCGTCTCGAACGGCGCGGCGGCGGGCGTCCCCTCCCCGATCCGCTCCAGCAGGTCGGCCAGCCAGCCCTCGGCGGTGACGTCCACCACCGGCAGGCCCGGCGACTCGGTCGGCGGGGCCAGCGCGACCCGCAGCGCCTCGGCGGCGCTGACGCCCTTGCCGCGCCGCCGCTTCTCCCAGTACTTGATCGCCTCTTCGACCTTCGTCGCGTCGATCTCGACCCACTGGCCACGCACCTGGACCAGCGGCATCTTGAGCTTCGCCAGCCGCTTCAGCTCGCGGGCGTCCAGCTCTTCGTCGCCAATCGCCAGCTTCCAGTCGAAACTGACCAGCGACTCCTGCGTGAACTTGCCGTGGCTGTCCGTGCCGGCCGCCCCGGCCATCGCCTGCCGCGCCCCGAGGCGCAGCCGCACGCCCAGCCGCCGCGCGCCGCGCGGCGTCCACCAGCCGGGCACCAGCACGCCGAAACCGCTCTCCTCGAGCATCGGGACGGCTTCGCGCAGGAAGGTGTACGCCTCGACAGTCGTCAGATGGCACGAGCTTGGAGCCGCGCCGATCAGCCCCAGCTCGATAGGTGGAAAGAGGCGCGCCGCCCGCCCCAGATCGGCCAGCAGCCGTTCCTGGGGCCGCTCCAGCCGCCGCCCGAAGACGCCGAGCACATCGCCGGTCTCTTCCCAGACGCGCTCGGCCGGGACGATCAGGCTGGGATCGTCGGCGGCCTGGAGCAGGAAGCGCAGCGTCCAGGAGCGCTCGTCGCTGGTGGCCGCCGAGCCATCCGGCGGCGGCTCAAGCTGGAGGCAGGTCCGCAGCGCACTCGCCACGCCGACCCCGCCAACGGGGGCGGACCACTCGGTCACGCGCTCGCCGTACGAGCCCAGGTCATAGCCCCCTTCGGGCACGGCGCTGTTGCCCGTCGAGAGCGCCCAGACCCAGGCGTCGGCGGCGGTCGGCGGGCGGGGCACGTCGCGCGCATTGTGCAACTCGGCGGCGGCCAGCCCGTCCACCACCAGCGCGTCGACGGCCGCGCCGAGCGCTCGACTCAGCACCGTCTCGGCGCTCTGGGTGGCGTCGCCGATGGCGCGGCAGGCCGGCGGCATCGCGCGGGCCAGCAGTGCGAAGCGGCTGGCGTCCCGTGGGTCGATGAGGACTGGACGCCAGCGGGCGCGCAGGCCGGCCCGCGCGTCAAGGGTGGGCACGAAGCGCTCGCGGGCCACGAGTTCGAGCGCCAGCTTCGCGACGGAGCGCCAGTAGCGGGCATCCGATCCGAGCGCAAGCTCCTGGTTCAGCGGGCCATCGTCGGCGGGCAGCAGTGAGAGCAGCCAGACCGCCTGGCTGGCCGGGACGGCCCGCCCCCGCACGCGCCAGGGGACGAGGGTCGGAGCGGTGAGCGCGTCCTCTGACCCTCTCTCCGATGGAGAGACGGGCAGTTCGGCGGCGCCGCCTGCCACGGCTGGCTGGCTGGCGCGGACGGCCAGCGCGAGGTCGGCTCCGGCCGCGGCCGCCTCGGGCGAGGGCAGCGGCTGACCGTTCAGCGTTGGCAGGGTCACCAGCCACGAGGCAGCCCCTGAGCGCACCGGCTCGCCGGCACGGCCAGTCAGCGTCGCGAGCGTCTGGAGGGCAGCGCGCAAGCTTGCCGTGGCGGCCTGGAGCGGATGCATCGGGGCAGCATCGGATGCAGCCGAGGCGGATGCGCCCGACTGGTCCGGCGTCAGCGCCGCATCTTCGGCCCAGAGCAAGAACGCAGCGTCGCCTGTGTTCCGCTCGACGCCCCAGGCTCCATGAAGGACCAGCACCGCCGTTGCGACTCCTGGTGAGAGTTATACTCCGAACGCGAATTGGCCAGCGTGGTCGCAAGAGGGTACGCGAACCGATGATCGAGATCAACATCGACCCGACGCTGCTCAGGCTCGGGCCTCTGATGATTACGTGGCACGGGTTTTTCACCGCCGTGGGCGTGCTGGCCGGGATCTGGCTGGCAACGCGCTTCGCCGTGGAGCGAGGGTACACCGAAGACGACATTATGTCGATTGCCCTCTGGTGCGTCGTGGGCGGCATCGTCGGTGCGCGCCTCTTCCACGTGATCGACGCCTGGGAGTACTACGCGGCGGACCCGCTGGCCATCCTGCGCGTTAACGAGGGCGGCCTGGCGATCTGGGGCAGCATCGTCGGCGGCCCGATCGGCGGCGCGATCTACGCGCGCCGGCGCGGCTTCGCCGTGACCGAGCTGATGGACATCT
The DNA here is from genome assembly GCA_020850535.1 of Chloroflexota bacterium. Classification (NCBI taxonomy): domain Bacteria; kingdom Bacillati; phylum Chloroflexota; species Chloroflexota bacterium. The sequence continues at coordinate 16,504 of JADZEM010000152.1, read as the reverse complement.
GCGGCCTCGGGCTGATCCTGGGCATGGCCATCGGCCGCCTCGGCGACATCGTCAATGGCGAGCACCACGGGGCGCTCGCGCAGGCGTTCCCGTTCTCGGTGACGTTCACGCACCCGCTGACTCTCGGCGAGATCGGCATCCCCGTCCACCTGGCCGTGGGCTACGAGCTGATCTGGGACATGCTGGTCTTCGCCGTCTGCGCGTGGCTGCTCCACCGGCGGGCGCTCCCGCGCCATGGGATGGTCTTCTGGGCGATGATCGCGCTGTACTCGCTGGGGCGGTTCTGGGTGCAGTTTTTCCGGCTGGATCAGCCGTTCGTCTTCGGTCTGAGTCAGGCCCAGTTCCTGTCGTTCGCGGTGGGGGCGCTGGCAGTCTGGATCCTGGTCTACCACTGGACGAGCGCGAACCGTTCCGGCGCGAACGCCACCCTCGAAGCCTTCGAGGACGAATGGGACGAGCGCCAGGAGGCCATCGCGGCAGCCAGCGCCGCCACGAAGGCGTAGCACGCGCTCCGTCATCAGCGGCTCGGCGTCAGCCTGTCGTGCGGCAGGACCCCTGTCGTCCTGAGCCTGCGAAGGACCTCACCCGCTGACCGTCAATGTTTGCATCAGCGGGTGAGGACCTTCACGTCACTCGCATGCTCGTTCCGTTCAGGCTGACAGGCGCACTGGCAGGCGCCAGACCATTCGGGCATACGAAAAGAGCCCGCCATTCGGCGGGCTCGGTGCGTGTTCGACACGCTCGCGGGGGCATTCTGAGTGGCATCCCCCAACAGCTTGGGCTAGGAGGTCAAACCTCCCAGGATGCCCCCACGACTGTGACTACTCATGTGGCATCACCTCCTTTCACTGTTGGAGAGCATACCGATCCCCGCCCGGCCTGTCAACCCCCGAAATGGACGAGCCAGGGCAATCACATGTTGAGCGCGTTGTGCGGCGTCGTCGGGGCTTGATGGCGTTTGACGAAAGAACCACGGAGTCCGCGCGTCAGGTCGGGGGGTGAGGGTCATTCGTCAGGCGCAGACCGCGGACTCGCTGTTCCAGCGGGTGAAGCGCAGCTCCTCCTCGATGCGGGCCAGCCGCTCGCGCGTGTCGAGCCAGAGCCGCGCCCAGCCCGCTGGATCGCTGAGGACCGTCTCGGGGTGGGCGGCGCTGCGGGCAACGAAGCCCGGGAACGCCGGCCGTCCCGTCGGCTGTCCGATGGGCTGATAGCGCAAATCGAAGCTCAGGCGGACCTGATCCTCGGTCACGTTGTCCAGCGAGGCGTGGACCGTCTGCTGGTTCATCAGGATGACGCTGCCAGCCGGCATCGGGAGTGGGCGTGACCGCTGGGCCGGCAGGAGGATGTCCGGGATACGCATGCCGCCGGTGGTCGAGCAGTGCTCGATCAGGGTGTTGCGGTGGCTCCCCGGGATCACCTCCAGGCAACCGTTCTCCTCGGTGGCGTCGCTCAGCGGGATCCAGACGGTCAGGATCGTCGCCACGTCCGCCTCTTCCAGGATGACGCCAATGTCCTGGTGCCAGCCGGTCTTGGACATCAGGCTGCTGTTGCGAAACGCGTCGGAGACGGCCCGCCTGGGCAGCTTCATCCGAACATGCTGAACCGGGTTCGAGAAGATCTCCGGGCCGATGATGTCCTCGACGGCATCCAGCAGACGCGGGCTGGTCATCAGGCGGAAGACGGACGGCCCAAGGTGGATCGGCGTGTCGCGCTGGACGCCCTTGAAGGGCAGGCTGATGTCGAAGCGGTCCGGGAAGTTTCGCCCGCTCTCGGCGCAGATCCGCGTGAGGCGGTCGCTGAACGACAGCTCCGGATACGTCGAGGCGATGGCCCCCTCGGCCCGCAACGACGCCGCGACGTCGTCCAGGACACCCGAGAACTCGTCCATGACCGGGGCGATCTCGCGGGCCGGATCGAGCACCTGATCGACGACGACGTAGCCCTCGTCCTCGAACTGCTGGCGCTGGGCGGGTGTCAGTACCTTCACAAGCGTCCTCCGTTGGAGCCTTGCACTGCACGACATGCTAGCACCGTCGTCGGGGGGTGGACGACTGCCAGCAACGTCCGGGACGGACCGCCGCAGCGCTGGCAAGGGGTCCGGCCGGTCCGGTATCGTCCTCGCCGTGAGTGAGGCAGAGGACGCCGTCGATCTCGCTGCGATCCGTCGCCAGGTTGACGATCTGGATACCCAGATCGTCGAGTTGCTGGTGCGCCGCACCGAGGCCGCGCGCCAGATCGGGCAGCAGGCCCAGGCTGCGGGCGGAGCCTTGTTCGCCCCGGCCGCCGAGGCCGATCTGCTGGCCCGCCTGACGGCGCAGACCGCTGGCCGCGTCAAGCCCGAGCAGCTCCGCACCGTCTACCGTGAGATCCTCTCGGCCTCGCGCGAGGCCGTGCGCCCGCCGCGGATCGCCTTTCTCGGGCCGCGCGCCACGTTCGGGCACCAGGCGGCGATCCAGCGCTTCGGCAGCAGCGCCGTCTACGTCCCGACCCCCACCAACGCCGACATCGTCACCGAGGTCGAGCGCGGCAACGCCGACTACGGCGTGATCCCGATTGAGAACTCGACGGGTGGGCCGGTCGAAGAGAGCCAGGACCGGCTGGTCGAGACGCGCCTCCAGGTCTGCGATGAGGTCACGATCCACATCTCGCAGTGCCTGATGTCGAACTCGCCGATAGACGAGGTCAGGACCGTCTACTCACACGCGCAGTCGCTGGCGCAGACGCGCCGCTGGGTCGCCGAGCACCTGCCCGGCCGGGCGCTCCAGGCCCTGCCGAGCAACGGCCTTGCCGCCGAGCGCGCCAGCCAGGAGGCTGGCGCGGCAGCCATCGCACCGAGGCTGGCGGCCGAAGAGTACGGCATGAACGTCCTGGCCGAGAACATCCAGGACAACCCCCACAACTACACCCGATTCTGGGTCGTCGGGCCACACATGAGCGAGCGCCCGACCGGCAACGACAAGACGGCCATCGTGTTCAGCATCCACGACCGGGCCGGCACGCTCAGGAGCGTCGCCAGCGTCTTCGCCGACCGCGACATCAGCCTCAGCTCGATCCAGTCCCGGCCGGCCCGCCACACCGGCTGGGGATCGACCTGGGACTACCTGTTCTTCTTCGAGCTACGGGGGCACGCCGCCGAGCCGCACGTCCAGGAAGCCCTCGCCGCGCTCGAAGAGTACACCGTCTTCGTCAAGGTGCTCGGCTCCTGGCCGCTCGAAACGGCGGACGCGACGGCCTGACGCTCCGGCGCCGGGTGTCGCCCCGGTGCGAGTTGGCCGTCCCGAATCTGCGCCGGACACAGTTCCATAAGGAACAGGTTGGGCGCAGCGCTCAGTGCCATTTGGAACGTTCATGCTGCGCCTGACGTTAGATGATGTACCGGCGGTTGGTGGAGCTGTCGGCGACGGATTCAGTCGCATGGAGGGGGTGCAGGGGTGTTCGGCGTGTGGACTAGGAGACTGTCTGTCACGAGCGCGAACTGGCACGGCTCGTGCAACGACGGGCACGTTCTGAGCGTTGTTCCGGATGCACCGTCGAGGTGATCCGGCGCCACTCGTGGCCGCACGGCGCTTCGAGTGCCATGCGGCGACGACCGCTCACCGTCAGGCGGGCGATTGTGGCCGGATTCGGAATAAATCCGCGACCGGATCGTGTTGATAACGTTGACACATCGAACGTAGCGCGAGCACCGCGCAGCACGCGCGGCTGAGAAACGGAGCAACGCCCGAGAGCAAGCGTCGCTGGCATGCCGGCAAGGAGGAGCATCCGTCGGTCGAACGGCTGGCAGACCCAGCCAGAAGAGCGCCCAGGAAATGTGCTTGACCTGGAAAGCAGGCCTTGCTATGATGGCAGCGCCCGCTGAGCCAGGCTCACGGGTACTTTTTTGCGACCGGACGGTAGGTCCGAGTTCTGGCACCGTTCACATTTGGATGCAGGTATGACGCGGCTCAAGGTCGAGCAGCAGGGAATTCCCACGGCCGGTGCGTGGGAGGCCAGGTCAGGTAGCTGACGTACGTCTGGCCTCACGCCCCGCCGGCCGCTCGAGAACCCCCATCGAGCGGCTTTTTCGTGGCCCGCCCCAGGGAGACAGAAGAGCGGGACGGGCGACAGGAGGAACGAGATGGCTATCAATCTGGACTACGATATCGACCTCCAGTTGGAGGCCGCTGCCACCGAGGCAGAGATCGCGGCGACCTCCGAGCCTGAGCTGCAGACTGAGGACCATCTTGCGGGTACGCCCGAGGATCTGAGCGCGGCTGCCCTCTACCTCCGTGAGGTTGCCAGGAACCCCCTGCTGACCCCGCAGGAGGAGATCGACTTCGCCCAGCGCAATGAGAAGGGCCGCGAGGCCCGCGAGCAGCTTCTGAACGCGAGCGATGACCTCGCCTTCGAGCAGCGCATTGAGCTGGAGCGCGTCGCGGCGGACGGCGCCTGGACGCGGCGGCGGCTCGTCGAGTGCAACCTGCGGCTCGTGGTCTCGGTGGCGCGCAAGTACATCGGGCGTGGCCTGCCGTTCCTGGACCTCGTCCAGGAGGGGAACCTCGGCCTCGACCGGGCCGTCGACAAGTACGACTGGCGGAAGGGCTTCCGCTTCTCGACCTATGCCTACTGGTGGATCCGACAGTCGGTGAGCCGGGCGGTGGCCGAGCAGGCGCGCACCATCCGCCTCCCCGTCCATGTCGGCGAGTTCCTGTCGAGCATCGCGCGGGCGCAGCGTGAGCTGGCCAGCCGGCTCGGGCGCGAGCCGTCGCTGGTCGAGGTGGCCGAGTATCTGGAGCTGCCGATCTCGCGCGTCGAGGAGACGCTGCGGGCTGCGAAGCTGCCGATCTCGCTGGAGACGCCGGTTGGCGAGGATGGCGAGACGTCGGTCGGCGATCTCGTGCCGGACCTGGAGGCCACGGACCTGCAGGCGGCGGCCGAGCGCTCTGACCTGGCGCGGCGGCTGGACGATGCCCTCGGCGCGGCCCTGACCGAGCGCGAGCAGGCGGTCCTGCGGCTGCGGTTCGGCCTGGGTGGCGGCGAGGCGCAGGCCCTCGGCGACATCGGCCAGGAGCTGGGCATCAGCCGCGAGCGGGTGCGCCAGATCGAGGCTGAGGCGCTGCGAAAGCTGCGCCGAACGGACATCCGCTCTCGGCTCGCCGAGTACCTGGAGGGCTAAGCCGCCCCTCCTCAGCATTCCCAGTCTCGTTCTTCCAGCAGGGCGCCGCTCCCATCAGGAGCGGCGCCCTGTTTTGCTGTCGGCGGCAGGAAGTGACCGCGAGGTGAATCGCGGGTGACGAATCCGTGGACACTCCGGCGCAAAGGCTCATCGCGAGATCCGGTGGCGATGGCGACACGGTATGCTTCGAAGGCGCGAAACCGGGCCAGCGGTCGGTTCTCACCGACGTCCGTGGATCGTGCGTGTCCTGATGCGTCGGGAGGCAGCGATGTCCGTCACCGTTGTCGGCCGGTGGCAGGTTCCAGCCGGCTTCGAAGAGGCAGCCAGCACGCGAGCGAGCCACGAGCTGGCCGCCCGTAGTGGCGCGCCGCCGGCCCGACGGCGCGTCCACGTCTTCCAGGCGCTGGATGACCCCCAGAGCATGCTCTACGTCGCCGAGTGGTCCAGCCGCCCGGCCTTTGAAGCGTACCGTGACCAGGGCGACCCGGATACGTTCGAGGCCGTCCTGCGGGATCGCGAGGCCGTCAACATCTGCGAGCGGCTGATGTTCTTCGGCAACTACGCCTACCGGGCACAGGTGACGCGCTGCATCGTCGTCGATCTCCCGGCAGGCGCAGCCGCCGACGTACAGCAGGTGCTCCTGCCCAACGGACGCTGGGCCATGCACGGCTCAGCCGGGCTGGTGCGCTACACCGTCTATCGTGAGATCACCCATGCGCGCCGCTACGTGATCGTCCACGGCTGGCAGAGCACGGCGGACCTCGAAGCCCAGAGCCCCCGCAGGGCGGCGCTGGAAGCGGCGCTGGCGGGCTTCAGCGTCACCCTGCGCCAGTTCGTCGGGCACGAGTACGCCTCCACCGATCCTCTGTAAGCGCTTTCACGCCAACGTGCGCGGCCAGCCGGTACCATTGAAGCATGTCCTCAAGCCAGCACGACCCCCTCGCAGACGCTGAAACATCGGCCGCCGCGCCCACCCCTGCCGTCGCCGCGCCTTCCGCTGCTGGCCGCCCGGCAGTCGATGCGCGCACCCTCCTGTTCGGGCAGGACGAGACGCCCGGGATCGTCTCGGTCAGCGCCTCCCGCGATGGCCGAGCGCGGGTCTGGCGTCGGCTCCCTGCTCCTGATGGATCGGGCAGCCGCGTGGTGCTCGAGGAGGACACGTTCCCGAGCTGGCTCTTCCTGGCAGACGCCTCGGTGCTGGCCCCGCTGAAGCCGGAGAAGCTGGATCGCAGCGTCCTGCTGGCCGGGCATCCGGCGCTGCCGCCGTCCGGCCTCGCGGTGGTGGATCTCGAAGGCGGCGGCGTCTACCGCCATCTCGTGCTGACCGCGCGCATGGCCGATGTCGAGTCCTGCGTGCTGGCGGCCTACCGGAAGCGCAACGGCAGCGTGCCCGCCCGTGGCATCTCCGACCTGCGCGGGGTGGCCTACTCCCGCCCGCTGGTCGAGCAGTACCTCGCCGTGACCGGCCGCACCTACTTCAAGGGCATGGCCTACGCCGACGTGCGCCGCTTGCAGTTCGACCTGGAGACGACCGGCCTCAGCTCCGAGCGCGACCAGATTTTCATGATCAGCATCACCGACTCGGACGGCTACCGTGCGCTGATCGACGTGGCCGACTACGACGAGCGCGGCCTGATCGAGCGGTTTGTGGAGATCGTCCGCGAGCGCGACCCCGACATCCTGGAGAACCACAACATCTTCGGCTTTGACCTGCCGTTCCTGGTGCAACGAGCCAGAACCCTCGACGTCGATCTGGCGCTCGGACGAGACGGTACGGCGCCCGGCAGCTACCAGGATGTGGTGAAAGTCGGAGAGAAGACCGACTCATTCAATCGGTCGATTGTGGCCGGCCGCGAGGTCGTGGACACCTTGCACGCCGTTCGCCGGTACGGCGCGATCGTGCGCGACATGCGCCACCAGGGCCTCAAGGAGGCGGCGCGTTACTTCGGCGTGGCGAAGGACGACCGGGAGTACGTGCCGGGGCCGGAGATCTGGTCCACCTTCCAGCGCGATCCGGAGCGGGTGCGCCGGTACGCCCTGGACGACGTGTTGGAGGTGGACGAGCTGTCGCGGCTGCTGCTCGGCACGTCGTTCTCGCTGGCCCAGATGGTGCCGAAGCCGTACGAGCGGATCGCTACCTCAGGGACGGGGCAGGGGCTGATCGAGCCGTTGCTGGTGCGCGCCTACCTGACCCACGCTCGGGCGCTGCCGGGCGGCAGCAGCCGGGGCGGCACCTACCCCGGCGGGCGCACCGAACTGTTCACCAGCGGCGTGGTGCGACACGTCGTCAAGGCGGACGTTGCATCGCTCTACCCCAGCCTGATGCTGACCTACCGCATCGGCCCGAAGACGGACCACCTCGGGGCGTTCCTGGCGCTCCTGCGCGAGCTGACGACGCTGCGGCTGGCGCACAAGCTGGAGATCAGGAAGCACCCGCCGGGCAGCCTGGAAGCACACGGCCACGAAGCGGCCTCAAACGCCATGAAACAGCTCATCAACTCGTTCTATGGCAGTCTGGGCACCAGCATCGCGCTGTTCGGCGACCTGGACGCGGCCGGCGAGGTGACCCGCCGTGGCCGCGAGGTGCTCGGGCAGATGCTCCTGGCGCTGGAGCAGCGGGGCGTCCTCCTGGTGGAGGCCGACACCGACGGCGTCCTGTTCAGCGTGCCGTCCACCTGGACCGAGGCCGACGAGCGCCGTCTGGTGGACGAGGTCAGCGCCTCACTGCCGGAGGGCATCAGCGTCGAGCATGATGGCCGCTACGCCGCGATGTACAGCTACGCGGAAAAGAACTACATCCTGCAACGGTACGATGGACAGGTTCGGATGGTGGGCGGCTCGTTCCGCTCGTCGCGCAGCGAGCGGTATGGCGAGCAGTTCCTGCGGTCGGCCGCGCCGCTGCTGCTGGAGGGCCGCTTCGAAGACCTGCGGGCGCTCTACCTGGACACCGTCGACCGGCTGCGGAGCCATCAGGTTCCGATTGAGGATCTCTGCCTCTCGGTGATTCTCTCGAAGAGTCCGGACGCCTACGCCAAGAGCGGCCGGCGCGAGGAGCAGTACGAGGTGCTCCAGGCGGCCAGGCGGCGCTGGCGGGCCGGCGACCGCGTCACCTACTACCAGGGGCGCGGCAACCGGAAGCGCCTGCTGGACCAGTTCGACCATGATGAGGACGCCGAGTACTACGTGCGGCGGCTCAAAGAGGTCTACGCCCAGCGGTTCGTGCGGGCGCTGACGCGCGAGGACTTCGAGGCGCTGTTCGGCGAGAACCTGAGCCTCTGGGAAACCAGCCTCGCCGACATCGTGCCGCTGACGACGCGCGAGCGGACGCCGACGCCGTATTAGTACCGCCCGGGCCAAGTGCACCTGGCTGCCCCATGACCCGTTCAGTGCCGCGGTATACCCGCAATGCCGTTCAGTTGGACGCCATCCGTACCGCGAGCATCAGCGCGTGGACCTGCATGGCGAAGGTCCGACTTGCTGACGCTCGCGGTATGGCAGCGCGACGCGTGCCAAACTGAACGGCACTGGGGAGCATATCCCCCGTTGTGTACACGGAGCGGTCGGGGTCAGCCCCGGGCTGGCTCGGCGCGCAGGCGCTGGCGGGCGACTGACGCTCCGGCCCGCAGGCGGCAGCGGGACAGAGCGGCGGGCTACGCTTTCGGTCGTGAAGGGGCAGACGTGACGTCAGAGGCGCACCCGGAGGCGGAGCCAGTGCAAGACGCCCAGCAACTCGCGGCGTGGCCGGTGCTGCTGCCGCGTCGCGCACTGCTGGCCGAGCTGGCGCTCGTGCTGCTGCTGGCCGGGCTGGCCTTGGGCGTGCTGCGCTGGCAGGCCCACGAGCAGGACTTCTCGGTTGACGAGAGCCGCTGGATCGCCACGAGCCGCTACTTCTGGATCACCTTCCTCGAACGGGATCTGTTCGGGCAGGCCTGGGAGCCAAACTACCTTGTGCTGACCCATCCGCCGGTCGCGCGCTACGTCATCGGGTTCGGGCTGTGGCTCCAGGGGTGGACCCCGGACACGCTCAACGGCCGCTACGACACTGACCGCAGCCGCGACTTCAACCGGCGGCAGGGCAACATCCCCTCCCGCGAGCTGCTGGACGACGCGCGGCGGGTCGTGTTCGTCTTCGCGCTCGGGGCCAGCCTGCTGCTCTACCCGATTGGCCGCCTGCTGGCCGGGCCAGCCGGCGGCGCAGCAGCCGTCCTCTTCGCGCTGGCAAACCCACTGCTGCCCGCGATCTGGACGCGGACGCTGGCCGAATCGGTCCTGGCGTTTCTCACGCTGCTGGCGTTCTGGCTGGCGACGCTGGTCGCGCGGCACGAAGGGCGCGCGCGGGTGGCCTTCTGGTGGGCGGTCGGGCTGGGCGTGAGCCTCGGACTCGGCGCGGCGACCAAGCTGACGGGCGTGCTTGGCGGACTCGGGCTGGCGCTGTTCGCCCTCGGGCAGTACGCGCTGCGCTGGCGGGCCACGCGGCGCTGGCCGGGCCTGGGGTTCTGGCCGGATGCAGCGCTGGTCACGGTGTTGACCTTCTTCCTGGTCAATCCGCTCCTCTACCCGGATCCGCTCAGCCGGACGGTCATGCTCTTCGAGCACCGCCGCGACGAGATGCAGCAGCAGGCCATCGGGACACCGCGCCTCGCCGTCCCCGACGACCTGACCGTGCGGGCCGCGCTGATGCATCGCCGGACGTTTGTAGACTTCGGCACGCTGCACCGGTGGCTCGGCCTCCCGCTCGATGCTGGCCTGACAGTCCTCGGCGCGGGCGTAGCGCTGGCCGCAAGCTGGCGCGCTGCCCGGCGCACGGCGACGCTCGGACCGCCGGCGCTGCTCCTGTGCTGGGCGGCATCGACGTATATCATCAGCACCGTGGCGCTCGGCTTCGATTCATCGCATTATGTCGCGTTGCCGCTGCTGTGGAGCGTACTGTTCGAAGGTCTGGCGGCAGCGGCGGGCCTGACGGCCGGCTGGTCATGGCTACGACAGCGGCGAGTGCGGCGCGTGCCTCCTGACCGGCGCAGCGTCGGGGCGTGATGCCGTCACAGCATGTCGCATGCCGCACCCTGGAGGCGGTGGGAGCAGCGCTCCGGACGGGGCGCGCACGGTACACTTCACGGGCACCGATGGAAGGAGACGCGCCAATGGCGATGGACGCTCTCAAGATTCAGGAGCTGCCAACACTCCGCAGGCCCATCCTGATCGCCTCGTTCGCCGGCTGGCCTGACGCGGCAGAGGTCGCCTCGGGTTCGGCGCGCTACCTCGCCAGGAAGCTGCGCGCGCGCCGCTTCGCTGAGATCGACCCTGAAGAGTTCTACGTCTTCACCGAGACCCGCCCGAACACGATCATCCTGGCGCCCGGTCAGCGCGCCCTTGAATGGCCGAGCAACGAGTTCTTCGCCTGGAACAACCCGGACGGGGAACACGACCTGGTCATTTTGCAGGGACGTGAGCCGAACCTGAACTGGCGCGAGTACGTCGATCTCGTGCTCGACCTGGCGAAGCGGCTGGATGTCTCGCAGGTCATCGCCCTGGGGGGCACCTACGACGCCGTCTCACATCGCGGGCAGGTCAGCCTGAGCGGCCACGCCACCAGCGACGAGCTGCGCGAGCGACTGGCCGGCGAGTTCAACATCTCGCCGTCCGGCTACGAGGGGCCGAGCAGCGTGCAGTCCGCCCTGTTGGACGGCTGCCGCGAGAAAGGCATCCTGGCCGCGAGCCTCTGGGGGCACGCGCCACACTACGTGCGGGCCGCGCCGAACCCGAAGGTGACGCACGCCATGCTCAAGGTGTTGCGGACGCTGCTGGAGATCGAGCTTGACATCAACGAGCTGCACGCCCAGGGCGAGCAGCTTGAAGAGAAGGTCGACGCGGCGATGCTGGAGAACCCGGAGCTGCGCGACTACATCGATCAGCTCGACGTGGTGGACAGCGATGGCGACGACGACGATGAGTCCGAAGTGACCGTCGATCAGCTGATGGCTGACCTGCCGCTGAGCCGGCCGGATCCGGCCGAGGTGATGCGGGAGCTGGAGGAGATCCTGGGGATGAACCGCCAGGAGCCCGACTCCGAGCGCCCGCCCGAGTCCCAGAATTAGCCCGCCCCTCGCCTCGCCATGCGCGACACCGCTCGGGATGAGGCCGGTGGGATAGGCACTCATTCCTGTCGTCCTGAGGAGGGCGCCCCTGTGACCACCGAAGAGCTGAAGGCGGCTGCCTGCGCCGCCATCGACGCCCGTCGAGACGACCTGATCGGCATCGCCAGGGAGATCGCCGGGCACCCGGAGACGGGCTACCGCGAGGTCAAGACGGCGGCCGTCGTCTCCAGGGCCTTTCGCGAGCTTGGGCTGGAGCCGCGCGAAGGTCTGGCCCTGACCGGCGTCCGCGCCGACGTGCCCGGCGGCAAGGACGGCCCGACCGTCGCCGTGCTCGGGGAGCTGGACGCCCTCGGCGTGCCCGACAACAAGGCGGCAGACCCCGTCACGGGAGCCGTCCACGCCTGCGGCCACAACGCGCAGATCGCCAGCATGCTCGGGGCGGGGATCGGACTGCTGGCCGCCGGGGTGATGGAGCAGTTGGCGGGCAACGTCGTCCTGTTCGCCGTGCCGGCCGAAGAGTACGTCGAGATCGAATACCGCCTGGATCTGAAGAAGCAGGGCCAGATCGAGTTCCTGGGCGGGAAGGCTGAGCTGATCAAGCTCGGCGAGTTCGACGACGTCGACATGGCCATGATGGTGCATGTGACGGCGAACGCCAGCGACGGCCGCGTCGGTCTCCAGAGCACCAACAACGGGCTGGTCGCCAAGTTCGTGCGATTCCTGGGCAAGGCGGCGCACGCCGGCGGCGCACCAGAGCGCGGCATCAATGCCCTCAACGCCGCCTCGCTGGCCCTGACGGCGATCCACCACCAGCGGGAGACGTTCCGCGATCAGGACCATATTCGCGTCCACCCGATCCTCACGCGCGGCGGCGAGACCGTCAACATCGTGCCGCGCGTGGCGACGATGGAGACGTTCGTGCGCGGCGCAACCATCGAGCCGATCAAGGACGCCAACACGAAGGTGGATCGGGCGTTGCGCGGCGCAGCGATGGCCGTCGGCGCGGGGGTCGAGATCACCACGCTGCCGGGCTACCTCCCGCTCGCCCCAGACGCGGCGATGGTGGCGCTCTACGGCAAGAACGCTGAGCAGCTCGTCGATCCGAAGGACATCAACCCAGACCTCGGCCACCGCAGCGGCTCGACGGACATGGGCGATATCAGCCAGATCATGCCGGCGATCCATCCCTACGCCGGGGGAGCAGTCGGGAACGGCCACGGCTCAGACTACGAGATCGTGGACTACGAGACGGCGGCTATCGTGCCGGCCAAGGCGATGGCGATGACGGTCATCGACCTGCTGGCGAACGGCGCAGCGGCCGGCCGCAAGGTGCTGGCCGAGCACACGCCGGCGATGACCAAGCAGGAGTACCTGGATCTGCTGCGCGGGCTGGAGTCCGAGAGGCTGTACCAGGAGTCCTGAGGCTGGCGGGACGATTGCACGTTGGGCGCATCGTGCAGCAGCGTCGGGGCTTGAAATCCCCGACGCCATTGCACGACGCGCTCAACATGCAATCGCCCTGGGCACTGCGCGGCATTTCCCCACCCGCCGCCGGCCGTTCTGCTACCATTCGCGCGCCGCGAGATGCTGGACGCCATTTCGTCCACCAGTGTTGTCCGCGAGCCTGGGCCATGAGGCCATGCGTGAGCTCTGCTGTTGCGCCAGCGCCCGATACCAGGGCTGCCACGACGCTGTGGGTGCGCGTCCAACGGTTGCTACCACTCGGCCTGAGCCTGCTCATCACGCTCACTGCCGCGCCCATCGCCATCTTCATCACCCAGGAGACGGGCGAGCTTCGGCGCTACGGCGCACTGGCCTACCCGATCCTCTTCGTGCTGCAGACGCTGTTCAGCGCCACCCTCTTCCTGCCCGCCCCCGGCATGGCCATCGTCGCGGCGGCCGGCACGGTTCTCGATCCGCTCTGGGTCGGCATCATCGCCGGTCTCGGCAGCGCCACCGGCGAGCTGAGCGGCTACGTGCTTGGCTACTACGGGCGGCGCGCCGTTCCGACCGACAACTCGCGGGTCTGGCGGCTGGCCGAGCGCGCCTTTCGCAACTGGGGATTCCTCTCGCTGATCCTGCTAGCGGCGATCCCCAACCCGGTTTTCGACGCAATGGGCATACTGGCCGGCGGCCTCCGCTACCCCCTCGGGCGCTTCTGGCTGGCGACCGCCGCCGGCAAAATCCTCAAGTTCCTCTGCACGGCCTACGGCGGCTGGTTCGTGAGCACCTGGTTCCGCGTCGCCGGCTGACACAGCACGCTGCTCCGCTCCGCGCTCTGCTCGATTCCTGAAGGTGGTCTGACCGTGCGCGTTCCCTACGCTTTCCTCGACCAGCAGTTTGCCGATCCAGAGCCGTACTTCGAGGAGATGCGCGCGCTGGTGGCCCAGGGCGCGTTCACGCTGGGCGCGCCCGTCGAGCAGTTCGAGCGGCAGTTCGCGGCCTACTGCGGGCTGCCGCATGCCATCGGCGTCGCGAGCGGCACGGACGCGCTGATGCTGGCGCTCCAGGCGGTCGGCGTCGGGCACGGCGACGAGGTCATCACCGTCTCGGCGACCTTCATCGCCACGGTCGGGGCGATCGCCTCGGTGGGGGCGCGGCCGGTCTTCGTGGACGTGGACGACGGCATCGTCATGGATCCGAACAAGATCGAGGTGGCCATCACGCCGAAGACCAGGGCGATCCTGCCCGTCCACTGGACCGGCAACATGGCCGACATGGGCCGGATCGCCGAGGTGGCGCGGCGGCACGGGCTGCCCATCGTCGAGGACGCCTGCCACGCCATCGGCGGGCGGATCGATGGGCAGGCGGCCGGCCACATCGGCGACATCGCTTGCTTCAGCTTCCACCCGGTCAAGCATGTCAACGCCTGGGGCGACGGCGGCATCATCGTCACCCGCTCTGACGAGTTGAATGCCAGCATCAGGATCGCCCGGAACTACGGGCTGGTGGACCGCGACGAGGCCGAGACGTTCGCGCGGAACTCGCGGCTGCACACGCTCCAGGTCCCCGTGCTGCGCCGCCAGTTGGAGACGTTTGAGGAGGTCGTGGCCCGCCGCAACGAGATCGCGGCCCGCTACGACGCGGCGTTCGCGGAGTTGGGCGGGGCCGTCCGCATCCCGACCCGCCGCCCAGAGGTGCGCCACAGCTACGTGATCTACGTCATCCTGACCGAGCAGCGCGACGCGCTGCTGGCCCATCTCCGCGCGCACGGCGTGGACGCCCGCATCCACTACCCGATCCCGATGCACCTGACACGGGCCGGCCGCAAGCTGGGCCACCAGGAGGGCGACCTGCCCGTCAGCGAGGCCTACGCCCGCGAGACGATCACGCTGCCGGCCCACCAGTATCTTGACGACGGACAGGTAGTCCACACCATCGAGGCCGTGCGGTCGTTCTTCGCCTAACGCCGTGCAGCCGTGTCCAGCAGCCGCTGCTTGATGAACGCCACGGCCCCGCGCACACCGGCCTCGAAGTCCTGGCGCGAGCACTTCGGCCGCCGTTCCGCCTGCCTGTAGACGTCACCAGCCTCGATCTCCAGCGCCGCCAGCGTCCCGGTGATCGTCCGTTCGAGCGTCTCCTGCACCCCGACGACCAGGCCCTTCGGATCGTGCAGCCAGAAGGGGCCGCTCTTGTACTCGTACGGTTTGGCGTAGACCTCGAGGATCGGGATGGCCGGCCGGGCGTGACGGTCGTCCTTGACGGCAGACCAGGAGTGCGCCCGCTCCGTCTCGGTGGACAGCGCGACGCCGGCGGCCAGTCCGCGCTCGTCGACGACCAGCACATCCACGCCCTGAAGCTGATCCAGCCAGCGGTCCCACGACACGACCGGAAAGTGATCGCGCAGGGCCAGGACGGCGTGATGCTGCCGCACGAACGATGGATACGCCCGGCAGGCCCGCGCAAAAATGGCCGAGCGGCGCAGGCCCGGCAGCTTCGAGCGGACCTTGTTGGTCACGTCGTCGGCGAAGGCGCTCTGGGCCGGCGGGAAGTAGCCGTCCACGAGGCCCCGGTAGATGCTGACCATGTCCGGGAACGCCGTCTGCTCGACGGCGTGCTCGCGCTCGTCTGGAAAGTCGAGGGCGTAATCCCGGATGGCGATCTCAAGGATACGGTGGGCCGGCGGGAGCGTCGTCTCGATGGTCACAGCCCGGACATTGTACGGCGGTGGATCGTGGGGCGTGGGGAATGTATGCGGGTGACCATTGTCATCCTGAGCGCAGCGAAGGACCTCACCCGCTGACGCGAACGTTGCCGGTCAGCGGGTGATATGAGTGTTGCCGGTCAGCAGATGACGCGACACTTGACGGTCAGCGGGTGAGGTGCACGATGACGGTCAGCGGGTGAGGTCCTTCGCTGCGCTCAGGATGACAATGGGGAGTTGCACGCTTTCACCAACATCTTCGCACTCGTTCCGACGCACCTTCGCCGACCACAAAGCTCGAGCGGGGATCCCCTTGCCGGACCTGATGGACTGGATGGGCCACAAGAAGCTCTCGACGACCCAGGGGTACATCAACCCGAATGCGGTCAATAAGCGGAAGCTGATGGAGGCGACCAGTCTATGACGCCGCGTGAGCCTGACCATCGACCTCAGCGGCGGGCGGTCGACCCGAAGACGGGGCGGCTCTATCGGATCGTACGGGCATTCAAGGCACCGCCGCAGGCTGTCCGCAAGGCGCGGCTCGACAATGTTGCTCTCGTCCCAGCCTCACTCCTGCCCTATAAGGCCCAGTACCAGGCCATCGCTAACCGGCAGGTGCCGGGCACGACCCTGTTGGTGCTTCCGGAGGGTGACTCGCTGCCTCGGCAGACATTGGAACGGGTCGCCACGCGCATGCGGACGAAGGGTCAACTGGTGCGGACGATGCTAGGCAGCAAGTTCCGTGAGGGCCCGCGATGACGGACTTGACGGGAATTTGCGCGGGAGACAACTCACCACCTCCTTCTCCGGTGAGCCCGTCCGTCGGGGCACATACTACGAATTACCCGTGTTGCTATCCGACGGACCCGCTACGGCCCGTTGGTCCACTACGTATTGGGGAAACGGTCAGGGTACACCAAGCGTCGACTCACCGGATCCACGATCACGGTAAAACCACACCTGTCCATCAGACAAAAGAACGAATACAGCGGCTTTCAACAAAGGTGATCGAAGAAGATGCGGGACGGTAGCCGGAGCGTGATGACGGGCGGAGCGTCTGGAACGCGTGGGAGGACAACCGGAGCCGTGCGGCGGCGTGGTGAGTGCGTG
>JADZEM010000151.1 GCA_020850535.1 Chloroflexota bacterium | reverse complement strand
GCGTCGGGGCTTGAAAGCCCCGCCTACGATCCTGCAGTCGCTGCGCGACGCGCCAGTCGCACCAGTGCCTGCCGTTCCCGACGGCCGTCGCGCAGCGACGGCGTGACTGTAGGCGGGGACTTCAGTCCCCGACCGCCCGTTCCATGATGCTTCGGGTACACCAATCAACATGCGATTGCCCTGCTTCGCCCGCGCGCTGACTGGCGTCCGTATGCCCGAGGGGGTACCGTTACCCGGAACTCCCGGCCCCCGGTGTGGCCGGTCCGGAGCGACGATGAGGACGTTCGTCAACATTGAAGACCTTCGCCGCGCGGCGAAGTGGAACATGCCGAAGCCGATGTTCGAGTACGTCGACGGCGGCGCCAACGACGAGTGGACCCTGCGCGAGAACCGCGCCGGTTTCGAGCGCATCACGTTCGACCCGAAGGTGCTGGTGGATGTCTCCGAGCGCGACATGTCCACCACCGTCTTCGGCGAGAAGCTGAAGACCCCGATCATCATTGCGCCCACGGGCATGACCGGCATCGCCTGGCCGAACGCCGAGCTTCTGGCGGCGCGGGCGGCCGGGCGGATCGGCGCCGGGCTGGCCCTCAGCACCTACGCCACCTGCGCCATCGAGGATGTCGCCAGGACTGGTCCCGGCCCGTTCTGGTTCCAGCTCTACATCAGCAAGGACCGCGCGGTCACCGACTCGCTGGTGGTGCGCGCGCAGGCGGCCGGCTACAAGGCCCTGGCCATCACCGTGGACACCCAGGTGCCCAGCATGCGCGAGCGCGACGTGCGGAACGGGTACCAGGCCCCGCCGCGCATCACGGCCGGCAACGTGGCCGACATCGCGTGGCGCATCGGCTGGCTCAAGCGCTTCCTGGTGGGACCGCGCCCGGCCTTCCGCAACTTCAGCGGCGACGTGGCGTTCACCCCGCGCCAGTTCGTCGAGATGGGCGCGTCGCTCTCCCGCCAGATGGACGCCTCCGTGACCTGGAAGGACATCGATCACTTCCGGGCGCTCTGGAAGGGGCCGCTGCTGCTCAAGGGCGTGGTGTCGACCCGCGACGTGAAGACGGCGTTGGAGCACGGCGTTGATGGCTTCATCGTCTCCAACCACGGCGGCCGGCAGCTGGACTACGCGCCGTCGAGCATCGAGGTGCTGCCGGAGATCGTGGACGCCTGCGCCGGCCGGGCCGAGGTCTACCTGGACAGCGGCGTCCGACGCGGCAGCGACATCGTCAAGGCCGTGGCGCTCGGGGCGCGGGCCGTGCTGGTGGGACGCCCCTACGTCTGGGCGCTCGGCGCGGCCGGCGAGGAGGGCGCGGACACGATGTTCCGCATCTTCCGCGACGAGGTGGACCGCTGCCTCGCGCTGATCGGCGTGCCGAAGCTCTCGGAGGTCACCCGAGAGGACTTGCGCGCGTACCCGCAGCTGACGGCCCGCGAGAAGCAGGCGATCCCGGTGGCGGTGCGCTCGTAGCGGCAGCAGGCCCTGCCCAGGAGGCCCTCGCGCCTCCTGGGAACCTTCCGCCCGCCCGGCCCGTCAGTAGAGATGACACTGTGACACGGCCTGCCGACGGTCCGCCGCGCATTTCGCCCATTTCGACAGATTAAGCGCAGTCCGGCGATCCCGACGTACCCTTCGGCCGTTCCATGATCACGATGGACAAGGTGACATCTCGGTTGGGCGTCGGCCGGACGAGCGGGTGCGACAGGGGCGAGAACTGCCCGGAGCGCCTGCCCTGCTAGCGGCCACCCAATCTGAACATGGCATAAAACAGCGCACGCATGGCAGAAGATAGCGTCGGAACATCACGCATTCACGTGAGTACCGTCCGAAGCAGTCGCGCCGTTCGTGTTATTGAGCAGGCCGGATACGCCGGCCAGGGTGTGAAATGTCAGGGCTGCGGAGGGCGAGATCGTCATGAGAAGTGGTACGCGCCTGGGCGTGCTTGTGGGCCTGCCGGTCCTGCTGGTCGCCGTTGGCGCCGTGCTTGCTGCGCTTCTCTGGCTCCAGCGGCAGAGTGAAAGTCCGCTTGACCAGGCGCTCAGCGAGGCACGGCGTCCTGCCGCTGCCCGCTCGGCCGAGTCTGCGACTGGCGCCAACACGGCTCCCGCGGCGCAGGCACAGGCAGCATCTGCCGCGGCCACCGGCGGCCGGCAGGCTGTCCCCGTCCGTCGCGGCAACATCGTCGATCAGTTGACGCTGACCGGCCGGGTCGCGGCCGCCGACGAGGTGCTGCTCGGCTTCGGCGTTGCCGGCAAGGTCGAGACCGTCGCCGTCAAGCCCGGAGACTCGGTGCAGGAAGGCCAGTTGCTGATCGAGGCCGATTCCGTGACGGTCCAGCGGGAGCTGTCGGCCGCCCGCGGCCGCGTCGAGGTTGGCGTGTTGCGCTCCGAGCAGGCTCAGCAGCAGGTGCAGGCTCGCCGCCGCGACCAGGACCGCAAGGCCGCCGCCGACGCTTCCCGCAAGGAGCAGGCGCTCCGCGAGGCCGAGTCGGCCCTGCGCCGCGCCCAGGCCGACCACGAGCGCGTGAAGGCCGGTGCGCCGGCGGCCGAGCGCCGCGCCGCCGAGCAGGCTGTGCAGTCCGCCCAGCTCTCCTACGACGCCGCGTTGAACGAGTACAACCGCGCCTTTGCTGGCCCTGGTGAGATCGAGCAGCGGCTTGCCGAGCAGGCCATCACCTCCGCGCGCATCAGCATGGCCAAGGCCGAGGCCGAAGTCCAGAAGCTGGCGAACGGCCCCGACCCGAACGATCTCCGCGCCGCCGAGCGCGACCTGATGAGCGCCCAGAACACCTACGCCCGGGCCGTCGCCTCCGTCGAGAAGGTCTCCCAGCCCGACCCCGTTGCCCTTGCGACTGCCGAGCGCGACGTGCAGCGTGCTGAGCTGAGCGTGCGGGCGGCGCAGGCCCAGAAGACCGACAGCAGCTCGGCCCGCATCCAGAAGGAGATCTCGATTCGGAACGCCCAGAGCGACCTGGCGAACGCCCGTGACCGGCTCAACCTGATCCGTCAGGGGCCGCCCCCGGCCGAGGTCGAGTCGGCGCGCCGCGACATGCTCACCGCTCGCAGCCAGGTGGACGCCGCCCGCGAGCGGCTGGAGGTGGTGCGGCGTGGCCCGGACCCGCTCGTCATCGAGCAGGCCCGTTCGAGCCTCGAAGCGGCCCGCCTCGCGGTGGCCCAGGCCGAGCAGCGCGCCACCACGCTGGCCGGCGGCCCGGCCGAGGATCTGGTGGCCCGGCTGGCGCTGACCGTCCAGCAGGCGCAGAGCGGCCTCCAGGCGGCGCGCGCCACCCTGGCGGACGTCAACGCCAAGCCGAGCAAGGACGACCTGCGCGATGCCGAGGACCGGCTGGCGGCAGCCCAGAACAACCTGCAGCGCGTCCAGGCCGATGCTGAGGCCGAGCCTGAGGCCGAGACGGACACCTCCGCGTTCGACATCCAGGTGCTGGAGCGCAGCCTCGCGCAGGACCGCGCACAGGTCGAGTCGCTCGAGCGGCAACTGGCGCAGTCGCGCCTGCGTGCGCCGTTCGCGGGCACCATCTCCAGCGTCAAGGTGCGCTCGGGCGATCCGTTCGAGGCCGAGCGCGCCGTCGTGACCCTGGCCCGGCCGGGTGCACCGGTCCTGCGCGCCGACATCACCGACCGCGACGCCTCACGCCTCACCAGCGGCCAGCGCGCCGTGATCCGGCTCGAAGGCGCGGAGGGCGGCGAGTTCGACGCGAACGTCGAGCAGATCCTGGAAGGCGAGAACGGCGTTGGCAAGACGGCCCAGCTCACGGCGATCTGGCCGGAGCCGTCGCCGGCCATCGGGACGCCAGTACAAGTACTGGTGACGCTCCGCGAGAAGGACAACGTCCTGCTGATCCCGCAGAAGGCGATCCGCTCGGCTGGCGCGCGCCGCTTCGTCGAGGTGGTGGACGGCCAGAACCGGACCATGACGGATGTCGAGATTGGCATCGTCTCGAACGGGCAGGCCGAGGTCATCAGCGGGCTGCGCCAGGATCAGCTGGTGCTGGTCAACCCATAACGTCCTGGCAGGATGCTCCCAGGCTCGCTCATGGTTGGACAATTTCGACAGCGTGTCCGGCGGCGAATTCACAGGGACTCGCACGCTTCGCACATGCTGGGGGCCCACGTTCGAACGAACAGCCTGCCCCTGAGCACGGACGCGGGGGCGACGACGCGGGTTCTCAGAACTGGAAACCAAACGTCAACCACCGGGTACAAGTCGCACCTTCGAGAAGCATCCCCTGGCCGCCACTCGTGACGTACTATTCTTCTGGCGAGTGCATGCGCGCCGGGGGCGGCGTTGCGCCGCCGGGGATTGGTAATGGCTGACGGTCTTCCCTGCCGGTGCGGTCGCGGCACCCTGTACGATGTCCTCCAGGTCAGCCCGTGGTGCGAGCCGGAGGTCATTCAGGCCGCCTTCCGCGCCCTGGCCCGCACGCGCCACCCGGACCTGAACCACGATCCCGATGCTGAGGATCAGATGCGCCGGCTCAACGTAGCGTATCAAACGCTCAGCGACCCTGTTCGCCGGGCGCGCTACGACGAGGAGCTGGCCCTTGAGTCGGCGCGGCAGGCCCCTGCCCGCCCGGCCCCGGCCGCTGGCGCGTCGGTGACCTCCTCCTCATCCTCCTACGACGACTATGCCGAGCCGCCCCGCCCGCGCCAACAGACGCCACGTGCAGCCGCTCACGCCGCGACGCAGTCCGCGGCGTACCAGACGATGATGTTCGATCAGCGTGGCGAGGGGATGCTCTCGCGCTCGGCGCTGTACCTCGTGGTCGTGCTGGTGACCGTCATCATGGCGCTGGTGGTGTACATCATGCTCGACTTTCTCGCAACGGAGCGCCCGCTTGCGCCGCGCGGCCCCCGCTCGCAGCTGGAGCGCAGCCTGCCGGCCTCGGCTGTGCCCGGCGCGTGGCTGCTCGATGGGCCGGACGGCGGCGGGCCGGGACTTTCACCCGCGGGGGAGCGTTGGAACCGATAGGGCGGCAACGTGTCTTGCGCGCCCAGGCTCGGCTGTCTACCGTTTTCGGGGGCGCCGCGAGACTGAGCGGGAGCGGCGGGAGCGATTGATGGCGCGCGTTGCCTTCGTGATGGAACAGACGCTTGGGCACGTCACGCACGCCCGGAACCTCGCGGCGGCGCTGGCTGCCCGCCCGGAGGTGTCGCCGGTCTGGCTGCCCATCGAGTTCGACGTGCAGGGCATGGCGCGCTTCCTCCCGCTGTATCGGGGCAACTGGTCGGTGCGGGCAAGCTGGCGCGCGCGGCGGGCGCTCGACGGCGCGCTCAAGCACGGCCCGCTCGACGCCCTGCTGTTCCACACCCAGGTCACGTCGCTGTTCTCGGTGGACCGCATGCGGCACACCCCGACGGTCATCTCGCTGGACGCCACGCCGATCAACTACGACGACGTCACCCGGCACGGCGGCTACGAGCACGAGATCGCCGGCGACGGCTTCGTAGACCGCCAGAAGTACCAGATGAATCGGCGGGCGTTGCAGGCCGCCGCCACGCTGGTTCCCTGGTCGGGCTGGGCGAGAGACTCGCTGGTGAACGACTACGGCGTCGATCCGGCCCGCATCACGGTGCTCGCACCGGGCGCCGACGCCGCCTTCTTCGACCTGGGCCGGCGGCGCGTCGCCCAGGAGCGCGTCGGGGAGCCGGGCGGCCCGGTCCGGATCCTGTTCGTCGGCGGGGACTGGCGGCGCAAGGGCGGCCCCCAGCTCCTGGAAGCGCTCGGAGGCCTGCCAGCGGAAAGCTGGCAGCTTGACGTGGTCACCAGGGATCTTGTCTCGCAGACGGATCGTATTCGCGTGCATCACGGTGTCGGACCAAACAGCCCGGAACTGCTCGCGCTGTTCGCGCAGGCCGATATCTTCGTGTTGCCGAGCCTCGGCGAGTGTCTGGCCGTTGTCCTGATGGAGGCGACGGCGGCGGGTCTCCCGGTGATCACCACGCACGTCGGCGCGCTTGGCGAGGCCGTGCTGGCTGGTGAGTCGGGCGCGATCGTGCCGCCACACGACGTGGCAGCGCTCAGCGAGGCGCTCGGTGCGCTGGTGGGGGATGGCGACATGCGGATCAGGATGGGCCGTGCGGGGCACGCCCTGGCGCTGGAACGGTTTGTGGCAGCAGAGAACAACCGCCGATTACTCGACATCATCGCTGAGCATGCCGGGCGCGGGGCTCAGCCTGGGAGGGCCGCGTGATCGCCAGGTTTCTTGAGACGTTCTTTCGTCACAAGCTGCTGATCCTGCTGCCGGCGATCATCACGCCGCTGGTAGTGATCCCGTTCGCCTTCGTCCTGGTCAAGCCGTACTACGAGACCTGGGCCGGGCTGTGGGTCGAGCGCCCGGCCTACGTGCCGACCAGCGACGACTGGAACCGCTACGTCACGCCGGCCCAGAACCAGCAGCAGCGGCTGACCGAGCTGCTCAAGACCCGCACCTTCACCGAGGACATCGCCCGGAAGACGTCGCTGGCCCCGCTCCTCGACTCGCCGCTCGGGCGGGACGAGGTCTACGAGTACCTCCAGCGGGCCATCGTGCCGCAGGCCACCGGCAACAAGCTCCTGAGCATCCGGGTCCGCGCCGAGGATCCCGATCTCTCGATGGAGATCGTCAACGCCACCGTCGTGACGTTCCGGGACCGCAACCAGAACGAGCGGGTGACAGCCGCCGCACAGGCCATCTCCTTCTACGAGCAGCAGCTGCGCGACGCCGAGGAGCGCCTGACCACCAGCCGTGAGGCGACGCGCCGCTACGCCATCGCCAATCCGCGCGCCGTCACCGAGGACCGCAACACCGGCACTCGCTCGACGCTCCCCACCGCCGCCACCGACCCACAGCTTGCGGAGATCCTCAAGCGGCTGGAGCAGGACGAGAAGGAAGTCGAGCGGATTCGCGGGCTGATGGCCGAGGCCAAGTTCGACGCGACGGCCAGCGTCGAGGGGACCGATTCCACCCTCCAGGTGATCGATCCACCGGTGTACCCGACGCGCTCGCAACGGGAGCGCCGCCGCCTGCTGATCTTCCCGATTGCCGCGGTGGCCATCGGGGTGCTGGTGAGCGCGCTGCTGCTGGTGGCGCTGGCAGCGTCTGACCGCTCGGTGCGCTCGACGGCCGATCTCCGCTCGACGGGCCGCGTCATCGGGGTGGTGCCGCGCATGGGCCTGCGGCGGCTGCCACGGCAGGCCGGGCCAGAGACCACACGACGGGCGGTTGCGTTCGTGGCGGGCACGGCGATTGCCGCGCTGCCGGCGCCGCGCAAAGCGAGCTGACGGGGAAGAGAGACATGGCGTTGACCATGGATGACACCATGACCGACGGGGGTTTGGTCCAGCCCGGCAGCGGGGGCGCGTCAGGATCTGGCGCGCCGCGTAAGCCGATCTTCCCCGAGGCCGAGGAGCTGTTCCGAGGCATCTACACCCGGGCCGGCCTGACCGCTCCGGGCATCATCGCCGTCACCAGCGCCATCGCCGGCGAGGGCAAGACGACGGTAGCGCTCGGGCTGGCGGTCATGGTGGCCCAGGACTTCCCGGAGCGCCGCGTGCTGCTGGTCGAGGCGGACCTGCGCGCGCCCGTGCTCGCCACCGACTTCGAGGTCGAGCCGCAGCCGGGCCTCTCCGAAGCGCTGGAAGGCATCTACCCGGTCGGGCTGGGCTACCGCGAGACGTTCCTGCCAAACTTGCGCCTGCTGCCGGCCGGCGAGCCGACGCCAAACCCCTCACGGCTGCTGCGCTCGTCGCGGTTCGCCGGCGTGCTGGCCGCGACCCGCCGCAACCACGACCTGGTGATCCTGGACGCTCCGGCCCTGCTGGTCACCAGCGACGCCGCCCTGGTCACGGATCAGGCAGACGGCGTCGTTCTGGTGGTCCGCTCGGGCGTGACGCCGTCGCCCATCGTGAACCGCGCGCTGGAGATGGTAGACAGCGAACGGCTGCGTGGCGTGGTGCTCAACGGCGCGCAATCGGCGGTGCCGGGCTGGATCCGGCGGATCTTCGGGCTCTGAGCCGGACGACGGCGAGGTACAGGTGCTGGCATGTCCTTGATGCTGGCGGCAATGGCGGTGGCCATCCTGCTGGGGATGCTCTTCCGCAAGCACGAGGGAGTGTTAAAGTTCCTGGTGCTCGTGCTGGCAGTGGCCGTCACGGCGTTGTACTTCGTCTTCGCCGACAGCTTGATGTAGGCCGGTAGATGGCCGTTCTCGCCGCTGATCCGCGCGCGCGGCGCACCTACGCCCGGGCGCTGCTCCCGCCGCGTGGCCTGACCGTCGGCTTCTACGAGAGCCTGGCGCGCCGCCGCCTGATCGTCCTGTCGCTGGTGGCGATCCTCGGGGCGCTCGCCCTGGGGCAGGCGCTGCTCCGCATCGGCGTGGCGGCGGTCGCGCTGCCGCTCGGGCTGGTGTTCGTGGCGGCGGTCATCTGGAAGCCGCGCCTGGGGCTGTTCACCGCCATCACCCTGGTGCTGCTGTTCGAGATGGGCAGCCCGGACGTCCTGATGGAGCCGGGCCGGTACATCAACTACGGCCTGCAAAGCTCGCTCGGCATCTCCGGGTTCATCGCCAGCCCGCTCGAGCTGTTGCTGATCCTGACGTTCGTGGTCTGGCTGGTCAAGGGGCTGGTCAACCACACGCTCGACTACCGGGGCGGCGACCTGGGCTGGCCAGTCGCGGCGTTCTTCCTGGCGGTGCTGCTCGGGCTGCTGCGCGGCGCCGGTGGCGGCGGCGACCTCTACGTCGCCTTCTGGGAGGCCCGCTCGCTGCTGTACGTCGGCGCCACCTACATGCTGGCCGCCAACCTGATCCGCACGCGCCGGCACGTGGCGCTCCTGCTGGGCGTCTTTCTGGTGGCGAACGGCCTCTTCGCCCTGGAGGGCGCCTACCGCTACCTGATCCTGATCAGGACCGGCCTGCTGGACATCCCGCAGGAGTTCCTGTTCGCGCACGAGGTGGTGATCTTCCTCGGGGTGCTGGTGCTCCAGGCGATCCTGCAGCTGGTGGTGGGCGGCACGCTCTGGATGCGCCTGCTGGGGATCATGCTCGGCCCCATCGGACTGTTCACGCTGTTCGCCACCCAGCGGCGGGCGGGGTATATCGCCCTGGCGCTGGCGTTCCTGTTGATGACGCTGCCCTGGCTGGTGCGGCACCGCAAGGCCGTCCTGCTGATCCTGCTCCCGAGCGTCGTGGCCGGGGCGATCTACCTGCCAGTGTTCTGGAACAACACCGGCTTCCTGGGGCAGCCGGCCCGCGCCGTCCGCTCGCTGTACGCCCCGGACGAGCGCGACGCGTCCTCGAACCAGTACCGCGACCTTGAGGAGATCAACGTCCGCGAGACGATTCGCTCGGACCCGTTCCTCGGGGTCGGCTTCGGGCGCGAGTTCCTGTTCGTCGTCCCCCTGCCCGACCTCTCGTGGTGGCCGTTCTGGAAGTTCCAGCCCCACCACAACATCCTCTGGGTCTGGCTGAAGGTGGGCGGTCCGGGCTTCGCCGTGTTCTGGATGCTGATGTTCGGCGCGCTGGCCATCGCTGGGAGCCGCGCGTTGACCCTGCGCGACCGTACGCTCGTGTCGTTCGCCTACCTGGCCATCGCCAGCATCGTCACAACGCTGATCTTCTGTTATGTCGATCTGGGCCTGACCAACGGCCGGGTGACGGTCTTCCTGGGCGTAGTGTTGGGGGCGCTCTCGGCGCTCAAGGCCATCGACATCGCCGAGCACGGCGCGTACGGGCCGGCTCCCGTGGCCGCGCAGGCGCCCACCGAGGAGCCAGCGCCCCGGCCGTGGTCGCGGGCGTACCAGGAGGCCGAGGCCGAGCGAGTGGCGGCGCGGGCGGCGGCCCGCGAGGCCGCGGCGGCTGCTACGACGCGGCGGACGTCTGTCGAATGCTAACCTGTCACGTGACGTCGCCCGGCGCGGGTGGCTGTGCGTTGTCAATGAAGCCGTCCTCGTCCTGGGTGACCGCGTGCGGCTGGTCTCGACGGCGGCGGGGAAACTCATCCGCATCGGCAACGATTGCCTGGTTGGCGCCCACGTGATGGTGATTCGTGAGTTCTGACGCGCTCGCCCTGAGTGTGGTGATCCCGACGTACAACCGGTGCGCGGGCCTGGAGCGGCTGCTGCGGGCGCTGGCCGAGCAAACCTACCCCAAGGACCGCTTTGAGGTCGTGGTGGTCAACGACGGCTCGCAGGACGGTACCGAGGAGCTGCTCGGACGGATCGAGACGCCCTACCGGCTGCACGGGCTGACCCAGGCGAACGCTGGTCCGGCCGCCGCCCGCAACCTCGGGGTGCAGCAGGCCGAAGCTCCGACCGTGGTCTTCCTCGACGACGACGTAGTCCCGGTGGCGGAGCTGCTGGCCGCCCACGCCGCCGCCCAGGCCCAGGGCGCTTCCGACGACCTGATCGTCGTCGGGCCGATGTCGCCGCCGACGGACTGGCCGCGCTCAGTGTGGGTGCGCTGGGAGGAGCGGCAGCTGCTCAAGCAGTACGACGCGATGGCCCGTGGAGAGTACCCGTGCACGCCCCGCCAGTTCTACACCGGCAACGCCTCCGTGCCGCGTCGGCTGCTGCTGGCGGCTGGCGGCTTCGACGACCGCTTCAAGCGGGCCGAGGACGTGGAGCTGGCGTTCAGGATGTGGGCGCTCGGCGGGCGCTTCCACTTCGAGCCGCGCGCCGACGTGCTCCACTACGCCTCGCGGACGCTCCGCACCTGGGCTGCGACGCCGTATCAGTATGGCCGCTACGATGTGGTGATGGGCCGCGAGAAGGGTATCAACACGTTTGAACTGGCGTGCCACGAGTTCGAGCGGCGGAACATCTGGAGCCGGCGGCTCACGCGTGGCTCGGTGGGCAAGCCGTGGCGTCAGCCGGTGACGGCTGCCCTGGCCGCGGTGGCTATCCTGGCGGACAAGTTCGGCGCGGAGAAGGTGGCCTCCTTCGCGCTGAGCGGTATCTTCAACCTCCAGTACTGGCAGGGCGCCAGCGACGAGCTGGGCGGCCCTGGGGCGGTCTGGGCGGCGGTCAGAACGCCGGCGCTGGCTTCGGCGCTGGTGCGGCGCGCATGAGCCTGACAGCGACGATGGCCGCCACGCCGCCCGACGACGACGAGCCCGCCGCCCAGGAGGAGCGTCCCGTGAGGCTGTCCGAGCCGCCCCTGCGCGTGGGCTTCGTGATGTCCACCGAGGTCGGGCTGCGGACCCAGTACCTGAACTGGCGGGATTGCCTGCCCCCTGAGGCCGGCGTCGATCCGACCTGGGC
The DNA here is from genome assembly GCA_020850535.1 of Chloroflexota bacterium. Lineage (NCBI taxonomy): Bacteria > Bacillati > Chloroflexota > Chloroflexota bacterium. The sequence goes on along the minus strand of JADZEM010000151.1, from coordinate 4,329 downwards.
GGTCATCGACTGGGAGCGTGAGGGCGGCCTCGTGGAGCGGCTTCCGCTGCTGCCGGCCGCCCTCAAGAGCCGCATCCGCGCCCAACTGGAGCTGCGCGAGGGGCTGGGCCGCGCCGAGCTGGATGCCCTGTTCGTGGCGATCCCGGCCGTCTTCTACGGCAACGAGCGCTGGCTGCGGCGGCAGCCCTACGCCATCACCATCGACTCGACGCCCGAGCAGCTCTGGAGCTTCGGGGAGCTGTATGGACGCCGCCCGAGCCGCCTGCCGTTCGCGGAGTCGCTGAAGTGGCGGGCCAGGCTGCACCAGTACCGCGAGGCGGCGGTCCTCTTCCCCTGGTCCCGCTGGGCGGCGGCCAGCCTGGTGGACGGCTACGGCGTCGATCCGGCCCGCATCCAGGTGATGCCGCCGGGCATCGACCTGGACCGCTGGACGTTCCCCGAGCGCCCATCGGCCGAGGAGGCTGGCGAGCCGGTCCGGGTGCTCTTCGTGGGCGGAGACTTCCTCCGCAAGGGCGGCGACTTGCTGCTGGAGTGGGCCGAGCGGACCGGCCTGGACGACTGGGAGCTGCACATCGTCACGCGGGACGCCGTCAGCACCCACAGCTCGCGGGTTCACGTCCACCACGGGCTGACGCCGAACTCGCCGGCGCTGCGGCGGCTGTACGCGCAGGCCAGCGTCTTCGCGCTGCCGACGCGCGGCGACTGCTACTCGCTGGCCTCGATGGAGGCGATGGCGGCCGGGCTGCCCGTCATCCTGAGCGAGATCGGCGGGACCGGCGACGTGATCCGCGACGGCGAGACGGGCTTCCTGATCCGCCCTGGCGACGGCCCGGCCCTGGCCGAGCGGCTGGACACGCTGGTCGGCGATGCCGGTCTGCGGCAGCGGATGGGCCGGGCCGCCCGCCACGACACCGAGACGCGCTACGACGTCCGCAAGAACATCCTGCGGACGGTGGCGATCCTGCGAGAAGCTATCGGGCGGTAGCCGGTCGGGCGGCTGGCGGACGGGCGTCTTTGAGATGCCCCCGTGTGGCATCCTGTGCTGCGCGGCGACGGCCTCAGCCCGAACATGCGCCGCCGAGCGGGAGCACCTCTCTGAACCCCCTCTCCGGTTTCACAGCGCTGAGCCAGCAGATGGCCCGTCCATGGCCGTTCTTCGGCATGGCCGCCTTCACGGTGCTGATGTCCGCTATCGACAGCACCATCGTGGCCGTCGCCCTGCCGACCCTCGTGCGCGACCTGGACACCACGCTGGTGTGGGCGGCCTGGACGTTCACGGCGTACATGCTGGCCCAGACGATCATGCTGCCACTGGCCGGCAAGCTGGCGGAGCAGTTCGGGCAGATGCGCGTGTTCGTCGGGTCCGTCATGCTGTTCACGACCGGCTCGGCGCTCTGCTCGGTGGCCCCGAACATCTACGTGCTGATCGGCTGCCGCATCCTCCAGGCGGTCGGCGCGGGCGGCTTCTTCCCGTCGGCCACGGGCATCGTGGCGCACCTGTTCCCGCGCACCCGCAGCCGGATGATCGGGCTGTTCGCCTCGATCTACCCGATTGGCGGCATCCTCGGGCCGAACGTCGGCGGGTTCGTCATCGAGCACTTCGGCTGGCGGCTGACGTTCCTGATCACCGTGCCCATCGGCATCTGCGTGGCGCTGCTGCTGCTGCGGCAGGCCCTCGCGCCGCCGGCAACCTCGCCATCCGTGAGCCGGAAGATCGACGTGCTGGGCATCGCGCTGTTCTCGCTGGCGATCGTCGCCGTGCTGGTGGCGCTGACCATCCTCGGCAACAACCCGAGCTTCATCTCGTCGCCGATCTTCTGGCTGCTGCTGGCGGGCAGTCTGGTGCTGACATTCCTGTTCGTCAAGCAGGAGCAGCGCGCCCCCGAGCCGATCCTCGACCTGAGCCTGGTCAACCGGCATCCGTTCATGGTGGCGAACGTCTTCAACGTGCTGACGGGCGCCTGCTTCACGGGCTTCTTCTCGTTCATCCCCTACTATGCGACGGTCCAGTACGGGATGGGGCCGCTGGAGAGCGGCGCGATCCTGACGCCGCGCTCGCTGGTGATGATCGCCGTCTCGACGACGGTCAGCTTCACGCTGCCGCGCCTAGGGTATCGCATGCCGATGCTGGCTGGCATGCTCTGCGTCACGTCAGCGCTGACGCTGCTGGGCGTGGACTGGCAGACCGTGCGCGCGGGCAGTGTCCAGATCGATCCGCTGTTGCCGCTCCTGGGGATCATGGCGTTGTCAGGGCTGGGGATGGGCATGCTGATCCCGGCCTCGAACAACGCCAACCTGGACATGCTGCCGCAGCGGGCGGCGGTGCTGTCTGGCATCCGTGGGCTGTTTCACAACACGGGCGGCGTGCTGGGCACGGCGATCATCGTGCTGTGGCTGGCCCTGAACGAGAACAAGGCGCTGGGGATGCAGTGGATGTTCATCGCGCTGGGCGCGATCATGCTGCTGGCGCTGCCGCTGATCTTCCTGATCCCCGACGCCGCCACCGAGCGCAAGCGCACCGAGGCCCGGGCTGCGCGAGAGCGTGCGGAGGCCGAGCTTGCCGCTGCCCGCCGCGCGCCCCCCGAGCCGGAGCCAGAGTCCGAGCTGGTCACCTCGCAGCCCCGGGCGTAGTGGGTAGCGACACCGTGGGTGGCGACACCGCATCCGGCCAGGGATGAGGCGGCTATGCCGGTCAGCGGCCGGGCAGCAGCGCCTGGAGCGCAGCCGCCAGCGACGGCTCGCTGATGGTCAGCTCACCTGACGAGATGCCGGCCGCCACGTTGCAGCGGCCCCACAGCAGGCGGACCATCGCCTCGGTGGGGAGGGTCACGGTCAGGTTGGGCGCGGCTGTCTGTCCATCGGTGGCCGCTACGCGGGTCTCGCCGATAGTCAGGACCAGCGCGCCGGTGGGATCGGTCAGCAGGAACTGGATCGCCTTGCCGACCAGGGCCGGGGCCTGGTCCGGCTTGACAAGGCCGCCCAGGCGGCCAGGCGTCAGGTTCAGTTCCAGCAGGTCCGGAACGGCGGCGGCCGTCAGCTTCACGGACGAGTCGTGGGCTTGCCTGATGTCCCAGGCGTGCAGCGCCTGCTCGTTGAGGCGGCCGGCCAGCACGGTTGCCAGCGGGGCCGGGCCGCCCAGCCAGGGCATCGACGCGCCAAGCTGCTCCTCGGTGAGGGCGTCGGCCATGGCAATGAACGCCTCATTGTTGGCGCGGAAGGCTGGGTAGACCTCCTCGGGCGTCATCGCGTCGAAGCGGTCCCAGATGGCGCGGCGGTCGGCATCGGTCATCGGCGGCTCGCCGAGCAGCCCGGCCCGGATCATGCCGCCGTGAATGGCCGGCTGCGAGCCGATGTGGCTGACCACCTGATAGACCTGCCAGTCGGCAGCGGCGGACTGCTCGGTCCAGCCCTCCGGCGGCAACGCCTCCAGGTAGGCGACCAGGCCGTCGTACTCGGCGCGGGATAGCTCGATCATCCGACGGGCGTCGGCAACCGTCTCGAGGCTCATACGGACTGTCCACTCCACACGAAATCCGCGTGAGCGGCCGGCGGGCCGAGACCGCGCGCTCACACGCCGGTGGTGATACCAGATTCGTCGATGGGCGACCGGCGAAGCCCCGGTCAGCGCATGAAGGCCATAGTCGTCAATCTTCATGAGGCGCCCGATAACACTGCACAGCGCGTCCATCAACGCTGGCAGCATATGTGCAACACGCAATGTCATCCTGAGCGCAGCGAAGGATCTCACCCGCTGACCGTCAATGCTCGCGTCAGCGGGTGAGATCCTTCACTTCCCTCGCAAGCTCGGTCCGTTCAGGATGACAGAGATACCCCAAGCTCAGTCCGTTCAGGATGACAGAGAAACCCCAAGACGGTCCCCCAAATCGACGCACGGCAGGGCGCTTGCATGTTCATTGGTGTCCCCGAAGCATCATGGAACGGGCGGTCGGGGACTGAAGTCCCCGCCTACACGCATTCAGTCGCTGCGCGACGGCCGCCGGGAACGGCCGGCACTGGTGAGACTACAGCGTCGCGCAGCGACTGCAGGATGGTAGGCGGGGCTTTCAAGCCCCGACGCGGCGGCACGACGACATCAACATGCAATCGCTCCGGTTCGTGACTCAGGGCGATTGCATGTTCATTGGTGTCCCCGAAGCATCATGGAACGGGCGGTCGGGGGTTGAAACCCCCGCCTACACTCACGCCGTCGCTGCGCGACGGCCGTCGGGAACGGCAGGCACTGGTGCGACTGGAGCGTCGCGCAGCGACTGCAGGATCGTAGGCGGGGCTTTCAAGCCCCGACGCGGCGGCACGACGACATCAACATGC